>CAJXQP010000216.1 GCA_913058275.1 uncultured Gammaproteobacteria bacterium
CTACACCTCTCTATTCGTCGGCAGCGTCAGATGTGTATAAGAGACAGTCGTTATTGTCTCTGTTCGATTGGTTGCGTCGTTGATTTTGATTAGATGGCTTGCCGCCGCGCTCTCTGCGCTGCTGACCGCCGCCGCGTGACTGTTGGCCGCGTTGACTCTGATTGCGGGAATTCCCTCTAGAACGATTGCGGTTGCCACCTTGGGTTCTCTTCTTAGGTTCTTCTTTTTTCTTTTCCGCGGGTCCAAAGATCGATGCGAAAAGCTTCGAGAAGAAACCTTGTTTCTTAGGCGCTACTTGCGGAGGAGGAGGCGCCCGGTCTGAAGATACGTTACTTACCGCAGGCTTCTGTGCGGCTGGCGCATCCTTACCCTTGGACTTCGCGTTCGGTGCTGGTTCTGCGATAGCGGTAACATCTACCTCATACACTTCGCCCTGCTGATTCACTGCAGTAATTTCGTAATGAGGCGTTTGCAGCTCGGGATTAGGAACTATCGAAACTTTAGTTCCGCTTTGTTCCTCAATCTCGGCAAGTCCAGCGCGTTTTTCGTTTAACAGATATGAAGAAAGCGCTAGCGGAACAGTAGCTCGCACTTCCTGACATTTCTGCTTGTTCGCTTCTTCCTGCAAAATTCTTAGTATAGAAAGGCAGAGTGATTCCACATCGCGAATCGATCCTTGACCACTGCAGCGCGGACAAACTATTCCGCTAGTTTCGCCTAGTGAAGGGCGCAGTCTCTGTCGTGACATTTCGAGAAGTCCGAAGCGGGAGATGCGACCAACTTGCACTCGCGCGCGATCCGGCTCAAGCGCATCGCGCATTCTATTTTCGACTTCGCGCTGGTTACGGCTGGAGTTCATGTCGATGAAATCGATGACAACCAGGCCGCCCATGTCTCTTAGGCGTAGTTGCCGTGCGATCTCGTCAGCTGCCTCGAGGTTTGTGTTCAGAGCAGTCTCTTCGATGTCGGCACCGCGAGTCGCTCGTGAGGAGTTGATGTCTATTGAAATCAGCGCCTCGGTTGGATCGATTACTACTGAGCCACCTGCGGGAAGTTTAACTTCGCGCTCGAAGGCACTCTCTATCTGACCTTCGATCTGATAGCGATTGAAGAGAGGGAGCTTGTCTTCGTACAGCTTAATTCTGTTTTCATACTGTGGCATCACCTGCTTGATGAAGGTGATCGCCTCTTCGAAAGATTCCTTAGTATCAAAAAGTACCTCGCCGATATCCTTGCGCAGGTAATCGCGGATCATGCGGATGATGACGTTGCTCTCCTGATAGATCAGGAAGGGAGCTGGCTTGGTGGTGCTGGCTTCTTGAATCGCGTGCCACAGTGCTAACAGATAGTCCAAGTCCCACTGTAATTCTTCCTGTGCCTTACCGACGCCTGCAGTACGCACGATCATGCCCATGCCGTCTGGAATCTCTAGACCGCGCAGGGCCTCGCGTAGTTCGGAGCGCTCATCGCCTTCGATACGACGGGAAATGCCGCCGGCCTTAGGGTTGTTAGGCATTAATACCAGATAACGCCCAGCTAAGCTGATGTAAGTAGTAAGGGCCGCGCCTTTATTGCCGCGTTCTTCCTTCTCAACCTGAACGATAACCTGCGTACCCTCTGGTATCAGCTCCTTGAGGTTCTTGCTCTTAACATCCGTGGCGTAGTACTGACCGGATATTTCCTTCAATGGCAGGAAGCCGTGGCGGTCAGCGCCGAAGTCGACGAAGGCAGCTTCAAGGCTAGGCTCTACACGAGTCACTTTGCCTCTGTAGATATTTGCCTTCTTCTGGACGCGTGTGCGGTTTTCGATGTCTAGGTCGTAGAGTTTCTGACCATCGACTAGAGCAACACGGAGTTCTTCTTCCTGCGTCGCATTAATAAGCATTCTTTTCATAATAGGTTCACTTGTCGTTGAACCAGATAAGAAACTTAGGAGGGAATCATCGAGTTGGGCGCGCACGACTCAATGAGGAGTAGTGGCTTAGGGCAACGAAGAAGCGGAATCGGATCGATTAGGCTTCAGCTACAGCAAATTCTTAACGTTTTAACAATAATAGAACAGCCATAGACGTGCTATGACTTGTCTTGTGCTCAATTGACCGCCTACATGAGGCTCTATGTTGCATAGTATCTATTGTTTTAGTTGAAAATATTACTTAGTTTTGTCTTTCGTTGCCCAGCTGATTGGAGCTGGGTATCAGCGCGGCATCAGTTGCCTTGCTCGAATATAAATTCCTAAACTTATCCGGTTTGTCTCATCATGACCTTGAGTCATGACTTTTAATAACTGTTAAATGGGTTAGCAGTCTCTCTAGCTATCCGCTGATTGCCCTAAATTGGTGCTAATCAGTCTTATGAAGCTGTAATTCTGCCTCTGTGGTCGCCCCTTAACGGCGCGGACCCTGTGTAGTTGTCGTCAGGAGAGCTTAATCCAATAGGTATTAACGATTGGTTTTATAAAATTCTCTCAAATAACCGAAGACATCCGATACTCTGTATCCCGCGCAATTGGGCGCTTGTGGATTACAGACGCTACCTTCGAATACAAATTTAGAGGGAGCATTACGATGGAATATAACAGCAATGTCTGTAGGACTCAATTGATGAGACCCTGTTTCACGAAATTTACAAAAAAAACAATAACCTGCATCATTCTTCCAATTTAGATTTTCAACTATCAAATCCGGCTCCGACGCTGTTTTAGTGGGCCAGCGCAGTATTGGCGTGCCGCAATTGCATTCTGTGACTGTGTCGCTGCTGCGCACCTTGATAAAACGAAAGTCCTGTGTTTACAATACTGGCCGCAGTGGCTTTAGCAGTACAAAGATTTAAAGAATCAATAAGATACTGGCAAAACATAGAATTTAAGTAAGCCATTAGCGGTCGATTCAGGGCTAATCCTGGACTAAAACAGAATAAAAATTTAACAGGCGTAACTGTCGAATAACAAGACGGGCGCCAAAGCTGTTAGGGGCAAGATCAATGACTATTTATTCCTACTGCCGGACTTCCGAGTTAGAAGCTTCACTCGAGCAGGACGAGCTAGATGCTATTTTAGAGTCAGAGGTGCTAGCCATACAAACTTACTGCCTCCGACAGAGCTGGTTTATGGCCCAGGCGCTAAAAGATTCAAACTGTAATTGGAATCACGAATTCGGCCGCCGCGATTCAGGCAAGCGACTGATGAGCTTGTTAGTCCCCGGTGATGTGATTTTATGCAGTAAGCTCGAGCGGATCTGCAGCTCGAGTCACGAAGTGATCAAGCTGGTGCAAAAGCTGAAAGAGAAGTCTGTTCAGTTGCATGTTGTTGAGCTCGGTGGCGATATTACTGATTCGGAATTTAGCGTGAACTTTGCATCGGTTACCGAGCTATTTAGCGCGCTAGAAAAGCGTAAGTCGGCGGAGCGCATCAAGGGCGTTAAGCAGCGACAAAGAAAGCAAGGGCGTTATCTAGGTGGCAGTCGTCCATTTGGTTATATGATTCATGAGAATGGTCGCCTAATAGAAAATTCTATGGAGCAGAGAGTGCTGCGCAGAATCATGGAGTTGAAAAAGCTGGGCAAGTCGCTGCGCGCGATCTCTAGTGAAGTATCAACGCCAGTTATGCCGATCAGTTTTAAAACTGTGCAGAGGCTATTGCAGAGACACGCGCAACAGCATTAATTATTGAGCGAGTGCCGTGGTGTTTTTGCTAGCGGCACCGTTTTACGTAGTTTGATCCTAAATAAATCTGTATAACTACCGAGCTTGATTCAAACAAGGTTTGCTCATGCAAAAGCCGTTCTCTGTATTCGTGGGTTTGCGCTATACCTTGGCTCGTAAGCAAAACTTTTTCCTCTCTTTCGTTTCCTTGATATCCATGCTCGGCGTGAGCCTTGGCGTAATGATTCTGATCGTCGCGCTGTCGGTAATGAATGGTTCTATCGATACGCTGCGTGCCGATGCGCTGAAGTCGGTTCCTCATGTCACGGTATCTGGCGATAGGGTGACGACGAACTGGAATGAACTCGCCAACATTGCACTTAGCTCCCCCGATGTAATCTCAGCAGCGCCCTATCTCGAGGGCGAGGCAAATATCCTTAGCCAAGGAAATAATCGCTTTGTCACCCTGCGCGGTGTTGAGGGAGAGCTTGAAGCGGATGTGGTCGACAAGCCTAGCTCAGGCTATAGAGACCTGCTCGTAGTACTTTCGGAAACAGAAAACGGCATCATACTGGGAGCACAACTTGCGGGTAGCTTAGGTATATATAGTAACGCTGATCTTTCGGTTACCGCCTTAGGCAGCTTGCTTGCTCGAAATCTTGCTGACACACAGGGATTTACAGTTGTCGGCTACGCCGATTTTGGTGCCTACGGTAATAGCGATACGGGGTTGGTTAATCTTGCTCAGGCCCAACAGTTATTTGCGCAAAATTCGGCTTCACAATTACAGCTTAGGTTGCGCGTCGATGATGTGTTTAACGCCAAGATGATCGCGCAGGAATTGTTTGCCGATTATCCCGATCTGAGCGTGCAGTCGTGGGATGAAACGCAGGCTAGTTTGTTTAATGCGCTGCGGATGGAGAAGGTGCTCACGAGTTTCATGCTGTTGATGATTGTTATGGTAGGTGCCGTAAACATCGTCTCTACCTTAGTGATGGTTGTTGCCGATAAGGGAGCGGACGTAGCGATCCTGCGCACCATGGGTGCCAGCAGGAGCACTATTATGAAAATATTCGTCGTGCAGGGTCTGGTAGCAGGATTCTTGGGCACATTGATCGGAGCAATACTTGGCACGCTGTTGGCCGCTAATATTACTGACATCAGCCTTATCCTCGAAAGGATTATAAATTCCTTGGCGAGTGATTCGAATCGTTATTTTATTTCCCATTTGCAGACCCAGATCGAATGGGGGGAGGTGGCGCTGATCTGTATCGCGGCACTCACAATTAGTTTTCTCGCTACGCTGTACCCAGCATACCGAGCCAGTAAAATTCAGGCAGCAGAAGTGCTGCGCTATGAGTAGTAAAAAGACATGACAGAGAATTCGACAGTAGTGACTTGCGAACAACTCGAGAAAACCTATTCTCAAGGGCCGCAGCTTGTGCAGGTATTACAGGGCGTAAACCTGCAGGTCGGTCGTGGCGAGCGAATTGCGATCGTAGGCAGTTCCGGTTCCGGCAAGACCACCTTGCTCAATCTGCTAGGCGGCCTCGATCTGCCTACTGGCGGCAGGGTCACTATTGCGGGCAAGGACTTGGCGCAGGTTGATGAAACTGAACGCGGGATTTTACGCAACAAGCACCTTGGCTTTGTGTATCAATTTCACCATTTACTAGGGGAATTTTCGGCGCTAGAGAATGTGTGCATGCCACTATTAATAGGCAATCTCTCAATGACCGAGGCTGCCGAGCGGGCTCGGGTCATGTTAGAGAAGGTGGGTCTAGATTCTCGATTACAACACAAACCCTCTGAACTCTCCGGTGGCGAACGACAGCGAGTAGCGATTGCGCGCGCTTTGGTAACTGAACCGAGCTGTGT
>CAJXQP010000217.1 GCA_913058275.1 uncultured Gammaproteobacteria bacterium
TTTTCAAGCAGAAGACGGCATACGAGATCAGCCTCGGTCTCGTGGGCTCGGAGACAACGGTCATTTCCTCAAGTCGCTTGCTTAAGTATCTGACTCTGCTATCTATCTCGCGCAGGCGCTTTTTGCCATAGATATATTCAGCGTTCTCAGACCTATCCCCCTGTGCGGCGGCCTCGGAGACTGATTGGGTAATCACTGGGCGTTCGACTTTCCACAGCTGATGTAACTCTGCTTTCATTGCCTTCTCGCCCTCAGCGGTAATGTATTTTGCGCTGGGCGGTCGTGGTGGACGATATCTGCTCATTCGTTCAGTAATCCAGGCTGAGACTTAACTGGTCTTTATTATTTTCGATGTTCGAGCTTTTTGTCTCTGAATTTTCTGTAAGCGGAATCAATTTGACTCCCATGCCAAGTAGTCGAACTGGTTTGTTGCCACGTGCGAAGCCCTGTTCGCAGAGCGTTCTATAATTATCGGTATCAAGTGAGGAGGATATCATCTCTACCGTAGTGCCTACGAAGTCATGAAATTTAATTTTTATAAACTGCTTCTGAATTTGGTAGCTGTCTTTCAAGTTCTGTATTCTCTTTAGCAATTGCTTCTCGAGATCCGGCAGTGCACTAAAGCAGCTTTCGAGCGAGGGTAGATCCTCAGCAAAGGTGTTCTCAACGCTAACTGATTTTCGAATGCGGTTAGTTTGCACAGGGCGATTATCGATACCCTGGCTAAGATTGTATAAACGATCACCGAATGAACCGAAGTACTTTCTTAGTTCTTCCTCTCCGAGTAGCCTTAGGTCTTCGCAGCACACTAAGCCTAGGCGTTTCATCTTAGCCGCAGTGACTTTTCCGACGCCGTGTAGCTTCTTTACCGGTAGCGTGGCGACGAAAGCTTGAACTTGCTCGGGACGAATAACGAACTGCCCATCGGGCTTCTCCCAATCGCTGGCGATCTTGGCTAGAAATTTGTTCGGTGCGATGCCCGCTGAGATAGTTATGCCTACGCTGTCGTATACTTCTCGGCGAATGGCCTCGGCGATACGGGTAGCACTGCCATCGAACTGGTTGCAGTGACTAACATCTAAAAAGGCTTCGTCGAGGGAGAGTGGCTCGATCAACTGCGTATAATTCTGAAAGACTTCGTGGATGAGCCTGGAGGCTTCCCGATACTTCTCGATATCGGGGCGAATGATTATGAGGTCGGGGCAAAGCTTGCGAGCATAGGCAGAAGCCATCGCCGAATGTATGCCAAATTTTCTCGCCTCATAGTTGCAAGTGGCGACTACTCCGCGTCGGTTCGGTGAGCCGCCTACGGCAATCGGCAAGTTGGCTAAATCTGGATTGTCGCGCGTCTCTATTGATGCATAGAAACAGTCGCAATCGCAGTGAATGATTTTTCGGGAAGTGTCCATGGCGATTTCTAGTTTGGCAATGCCTGCCAAAACTACAGCAGGCCCTCACAGAAGTAAATGTGATCGGGCCAGCTGCATGATCGTCTTGGTCTAGGCGTTGTTTTTTTCAAACTCTTGCATGAAATTTACAAGGGCTTCGCAGCCAGCCACTGGCATGGCGTTGTAGATTGAGGCTCGAATTCCACCGACGTCACGATGTCCTTTCAGCGCGTAGAGGTTATTAGCTTCTGCCTGCTCTAAGAAGCTGTCCAGTAAGTCTTCATTGAGTGTCTTGAAGGTCACGTTCATTATTGATCGATGAGCTGGCTCTGCAGTGCCGAAGTAGAAGTCGGTGCTATCAATGTAATCGTAGATCAATTTAGCTTTGGCTTCGTTTTGCGCTTCCATTTTCTCTACGCCACCTTGGTCTTTCAGCCATTGCATTACTAGCGACATCATATAGATGGCGAAGGTGTTGTTGGTATTGGCTAGTGAATGCTGATCAGCATAGGTCTTGTAATTCAGTAGCCCTGGAGTTTCAGGAATTGCGTGTTCTAGTAGATCTTCCCGAATTATGACTACAGCGAGTCCGGCCGGCCCTAGGTTCTTTTGAAGGCCCGCAAAAATAACGCCGAATTGGTTTATATCTATTTTTCGAGACATAAACTCGGAGGTCATATCAGCGACCAAAGGAATGTCCCCTGTATCAGGGAATGATTGCCAGCGCGTGCCATACAAGGTGTTATTGCTGACTATGTGAACATATGAGCTTTCTGGGTCTAGCATTGACGCGTCAAACTCAGGGATGTGATTGAATTTGCTATCTTTGCTGCTGGCAATATTGAGCGCAGTACCGTAACGGTTTGCTTCCTTGCTGGCTTTTACTGCCCAAGTACCAGTGAGGACAAAGGATGCCTTGCGTGCAGGGTTACGATTGATGAGATTCAGAGGTACAGCAGAGAACTGCATTTGAGCGCCGCCATGCACGTACAAAATTTTGTAGTTGCTTGGTATATCTGCGAGTTCTCTAAGCAGGGCATCGCTGCGGTCTATGATCTCGCCGAATTCCTTGGAGCGGTGGCTTATTTCAATTACTGACGCGCCCATGTTGTTGTAATCAAGAAATTCCGCCTGTGCTTTCTGCATAACTTCGATAGGCAGCATCGCCGGTCCTGCGCCAAAATTAAATACTCGAGTCATTGTCTTAATTCCAATAGTAATTGTTAGTTTGTGGTGTGCTAAAGAAGAGTAACTTTGATTACGTCTTCGATTTCTGAAATCGCGGCCAGCGCTTCTTCTGAAGGCCGTGCCTCTAAGTCGATTAGGTTGTAAGCAATATCATTACGACTCTTATTAAGCATGTCCCTTACGTTGATATTTTGATCCGCAAGTACTGATAATATCTGACCAAGCATCTTGGGTACGTTGCGATTGCAGATAGCTAGGCGAGTACAACTACCCGCGTCCGCTGTCCTCTCTAGGAACGAGGCAGGAAAGTTCACCGAGTTCTTGATATTGCCGTTTTCTAGAAAATCCATAAGCTGGTCTGCAGCCATAATTGCACAATTTTCTTCAGCTTCATTGGTGCTGGCACCGATATGCGGCATAGAAATAACATCCTCTCTGCCCATTAACTCGGGTCGAGGGAAATCACTTACGTACTTGCCGAGCTTGCCGGACTCCAACGTTTCGAGTAGCGCTTTAGAATCAACGATCTCATCGCGGGCAAAATTCAATAGGCAGGTGCCATCTTTCATGGATGCGAAAACTTCCGCATTGATCAGGTCGCGTGTCGAATCCAATACAGGCAAATGCAGAGAGATGAAATCGGAGCTGGCAACTAACGATGCAATATTGTCTTTGCGTCGCACTTTACTTGGTAGGCGCCAAGCTGCTTCTACGGAGAGGGCGGGATCATAGCCTTGCACCTTCATACCCAGATCGATCGCCATTTCGGCAACGAGAGAACCAATAGCGCCTAGGCCTATCACTCCCATTGTCTTGCCGGAAATCTCACTACCTTTAAAGCGTTTCTTCTCAGTCTCCATCAGCTTGGATAATTCGGCTTCGTCTTTAATCGCAGTTTGCGTGCTGGCAAATCCGATACCTGGCACAATTCCTCGTGAGGCGAGTAGAAGTCCACACAAAACTAGCTCCTTAACAGCGTTAGCATTTGCTCCAGGTGTGTTGAATACGACGACACCTGCCTCGGTGCACGCCTCCACAGGCACGTTGTTGGTGCCAGCACCTGCACGGGCGACAGCTTTCAGATCAGCCTGTATAGCAGATGCATCTAATTTGTGGCTTCGCAGCAAAATGGCATCGGCTTCCGCCAGGTCTGGGTCGACTTGAAATTCTTCACTGCGAAAGCGCGTCAATCCCCTCGAGGAGATCGCGTTATAGGTCTTTATTTTGTGCATTTTAATTCCTGAGCTATGTGGCTTTTGTACAGTTATGTCAGCTATTTAGATGCGCTACAGCGCTGAACGCTAATGACAGCGAATAGTGCTAGTTTTCATGCTGAGGGTGTATCATCCAAGCTTATTTTCTTGGGCAGGAGGCTGACTATGAGATGCCTATCCTGAGAAATAACGCGGGCAATTATGTCGTGATTCGCACCGAAACTCCAGCCGGATTTCTACAGAGTAGCGTCACCTTTGTAGGCCTCCAATTTAATGGCCTGAGAAGTAATTAATCGTAAGGAAATACCTATGAATAAATTGGATGCGGGTGTCGCGATCCCTATCGAAACAGAGACTGTGCCGGTAAGACGCATATTAGGGCTCAATCCTGGCCCGATGACTGGCCCGGGAACGAATAGTTACCTGATTGGGCAGGAGCGCCTGTCACTTCTGGATCCAGGCCCAGCAGACGAGACTCAGCTGCAGAATTTTCTTCAAGCCATAGGCGGCGCGACGCTGGAGAATATTCTAATCACTCATACACATGCTGATCATTCACCTGGCGCTTTAGCTTTGCAGGAGGCTACGGGGGCAAGATTGGTTGGCTTAAAGGCTCCTGATGTAATCGGCCACGACAAGACATTTGCTCCAGATCGGCTCTGGTGCGACGAAGAGACTATCGACTGTGGTGAATACAGCGTGCAGTTAATCGCCACTCCAGGGCATGTTTCGAATCATATCTGCTTTCTGCTCAAACAAGAGCAATTACTGTTTACCGGAGATCATGTCCTACAGGGCACGACCTCGGTAATCCTGCCGCCCGATGGAGATATGACCGTCTATCTGAATGCCTTAGAGCGGCTGTTGCTGATCCCACTTAAAGCTTTGGCGCCTGGTCATGGTACTGTGATGAGGCAGCCTCACCTTGAGATTGAAAAACTTATTGCGCATCGTTTAAAGCGGGAGAAGAAGGTAGTCGCGGGGCTCGAAAGCCTAGGTGCGGTCAGCTTGGATGAACTGGTACTCACTGTCTACGATGACGTGGCCAAGCAACAGATCCCTTGGGCAAAGAGGACGCTTCTGGCTCATCTGTTGAAGCTGCAGCAAGATGAACGGGTTCAATACAACAACGGGCTTTGGGAAATGCAGTAAGTACAAGTTATGAATACAGAGAATGAAGAAGCGGCGCAATGGTCGCTGTATCTTATTCGTACCGCACAGGCCAGTCTCTATACGGGGGTGACTACAGATGTTCAGCGACGCTTCGCCGAACATGAGAATAGAGACAAAAAGAACAAAGGCGCTAAGGCTCTGCGCGGTAAAGGACCACTGAAGCTGGTTTTTAAAATAGTGGTCGGGAATAGATCCGATGCTCTGAAGCTGGAATATAAAGTTAAGAAATTGAGCAGAACTGATAAGCAGCGGCTAATCAGCCGTACTTCCAAACTAGAGGAATTGATAACGTGGCTTCAGGAAAAATGATCGCTGAAGAAAATTCTGAACAGATCGAAGAGCAGAATAGTAAGATACCTGTAGGCATTAGTAGCTGTCTGCTAGGCGAGAAAGTTCGCTACGATGGTGGGCATAAGAACAACTCCTATGTAGGGAAGACTCTGGGGCAGTATTTTGATCTCCAGTCGTTTTGTCCGGAACTAGATATAGGCCTAGGTATACCTGTCTCTTATACACATCTGACGCTGCCGACGAATAGAGAGGTGTAGA
>CAJXQP010000218.1 GCA_913058275.1 uncultured Gammaproteobacteria bacterium
GATTCTATTGGTGGTGTCGGCGATGATTTCCATGATTTTCATGTCGCCGAGGGCCACCAGTATCTGGAATGCTCTCGAGTAAATGAAATCGCCCACGAGGACGCTTGAGGGGTTATTCCAATGTTCATTAACTGTGGGTCGCCCGCGGCGTAAGGACGACATGTCGACGACGTCATCATGCAGCAAGGTGGCGGTATGAATGAATTCGATCACTGAAGCCAGGGATACATGCTGCTGATTGTCGATTTTACAGGCTTTTGCGGCGAGCATAACGAGAAGGGGGCGCAGGCGCTTGCCGCCAGCCTCGACTATATAGTGGCCAATATTTTCAACAAGCGGCACATTCGAGTAGAGCTGGTCTACAATGAATTTATCTAGGGCCTTAAAGTCGTCTTCGACAACTGATCGAATTTGCTGATACATAGTCACTTTTACTGCTGTTGGCTGGAAGCAGGTCTCAATTGAAGGATTCAGTGTGAGCACGCATGCTAGGGAGCGAAATGGGCGCTGTCAAGCTGACTAGACCTACAGATAAGGGCTTTGAGCCGTCAACACCGGCCTAAATACGCAGAGCGACTAAATACGGGCGCCTCCTGATATTTCTTCCATTGCTATGAAAGGTAAATCTGCTTGCTTCGAGGGGATCGTTCCCGTAAAATCCCGGCCCCTATAGGAATGGGTAACTTTCCCATTCAAAAGGCGGTATCGGAGAGAATTATGTACGCGGTTATTAAGAGTGGTGGTAAGCAACACAGGGTTGAAGAAGGTGAAATTCTTCGGCTTGAGAAATTGGAAGCCGCTACTGGGGAAGAGGTAAGTTTCGACAATATTCTGATGGTTGGCGAAGGCGAGTCTGTGAAGATCGGCACGCCATACGTCGCAGGCAGCAAAGTCACTGCACAAGTCGTTAAGCAGGGTCGAGCCAACAAGGTTACGATTATCAAGTTTAATCGTCGTAAGCATTCGCGTAAGTCACAGGGTCATCGTCAGTGGTTTACAGAAGTTAAGATTACTGGAATTACAGCTTAAGGCTCGGAGTTAGGTAATGGCACATAAGAAAGCAGGTGGTAGTACTAATAACGGTCGTGATTCGGAATCGAAACGACTAGGTGTGAAGAAGTTTGGTGGCGAAGTTGCCATCGCAGGAAATATTATCGTGCGTCAGCGCGGCACTCGTTTCCATCCGGGTGAGAACGTAGGTTGTGGCAAAGACCACACCTTGTTCGCCAAGGCTGATGGTGTTGTGAAGTTCGCTGTTAAAGGTCCTAACAACCGAAAATTCGTGAGCATCGAAGTAGCCTAGTAGAGCAGTTCGTTACAAAAAAGCCTCGTCGTTCGACGGGGCTTTTTTGTTTATGAAGCGCTCATCACTCAATACAGTATCGCTTCGCTTCGGCGGGCTGATCTGGCAAACCCTAAAATGAGCACATCGTGAAATTTGTAGACGAAGCAGAAATTGTAGCTGAAGCAGGCAACGGAGGAAGCGGTGCCTTAAGCTTTCGACGCGAGAAATACGTAGAGCGTGGAGGCCCTGATGGTGGGGATGGCGGCGACGGCGGTAGTGTTTTCATGCAAGCCGATGCCTCTTTGAACACCTTGGTCGATTTCCGCTTTCAGCCTGTTTACCGAGCGCAGTCAGGCGCGCCTGGGCAGGGTAGGCATTGTACCGGTCGCGGTGGAGACGATCTGTTGGTTAGGGTGCCGCTCGGTACGACAGTTATCGACGTGAATACTGAAGAGCTGATTGCCGACCTCAACGTGCCCGACCAGCCAGTCATGGTTGCCAAGGGCGGTTTTCACGGTATGGGCAACATCCGCTTTAAATCTAGTACTAATAGAGCGCCGCGCAAAACAACGAAGGGCAAGCCCGGGGAGCTGCGAAAGCTGCAGCTTCAGCTTCGCCTCATGGCTGATGTAGGTCTGCTGGGATTCCCCAACGCGGGCAAATCGACGCTCATCCGCTCTGTCTCCGCAGCCACCCCCAAGGTCGCTGACTATCCGTTTACAACTCTAGTGCCTAATCTCGGCGTAATCAGCCTGGGTATGGAGCGCAGCTTCGTGATGGCTGATATTCCAGGACTTATCGAGGGTGCCTCAGAAGGTGCTGGACTTGGATTTCGGTTCCTGAAGCATTTATCGCGAACTCGTCTGCTAGTGCATCTAGTTGATGCCTTGCCGGCCGATGGCAGTAATCCAATCGACAATGCGCAAAAGATTATCACGGAGCTAGAAAAGTTTAGCCCGACACTCGCGGAGAAGGAGCGCTGGCTGGTCATTAATAAGGTGGACCTGTTGGACGCCGAACTCTTAGAAGAATTGAAGCAAGGCTTGCGTGAGCGGCTCTCGTGGGAGGGCGATATCTATGAGGTGTCGGCGCTAAATAAACTTGGCTGTAAGGATATGTGTGAGGGACTTATGGGCTCCATCGAATCCCATAGGGCGAGGCTACTCGAGGACGAAGACTATCAAGCCGAGCTGTTGGAGAAGGAGGCAGCGATGGCCTTTGAGATCCGCCGGACAATAGAGAGTACTAAATCTGCGAAGCTACAAGACGATGACCTAGTAGACGATGAATTATTAGATGGCGATTGGGAAGAATGAGCGCGTCTTGATGCGAGATTCGATAAAACAAGCAAAGCGTTGGGTAGTAAAAGTTGGCAGCTCGCTAGTCACCAATGATGGTCGCGGCCTAGACTTAAGCGCGATTGAAGACTGGGCGGGTCAACTGGTTGCTATGCAGAAGCTGGGCATACAGGTCGTGCTAGTCTCTTCTGGTGCAGTGGCGGAAGGTGTTGCGCGACTCGAATTAAAATCTCGGCCTAAGCAGGTTCAGCTGCAGCAGGCTGCAGCCGCAGTTGGACAGATGGGTTTGATTCAGGCCTATGAAAGCTCTTTCATGCGACACGGTGTGCACGCTGCACAAATCTTGCTTAGTCACGACGACCTCTCCGATAGAACGCGTTATTTAAACGCGCGCAGCACGCTGACCACCTTGCTTGAAATGGGAGTTATCCCTGTAGTGAATGAGAACGACACAGTTGCTACGGCTGAATTGTGCTTTGGTGACAACGACACGCTGGCAGCGCTGGTTGCGAACCTCATTGATGCTGATGTGATGGTGATCCTCACTGATCAGGAGGGTTTGTTCGATGCCGATCCACGTAATAATACCTCTGCGAAGTTAGTTGCTAGCGCGTCAGCCACCGATGCTAGCCTCAGCGCGATGGCAGGCAAAGGCAGCAGTCTGGGTAGAGGCGGCATGGTGACTAAAATAACAGCGGCTAAGCTTGCGTCACGATCCGGAACCAGCACGTTGATTGCGAATGGCCGCGAGCAGCAGATTCTCTCTCGGTTGCTTGCAGGAGAAGAAATCGGCACATTGCTGACTGCCAATAGCGAGCCGGTCACTGCTAAAAAACAATGGCTGGCGAGTCAACTTACTGTAAAGGGTAGTCTGGTATTAGATGCTGGTGCTGTGAAGGTGTTGAAGGATTCTGGTCGCAGTCTCTTGGCCGTTGGGATCAAGTCGTTGGTAGGCCGGTTTGCACGGGGAGAAGTGGTCGCTTGTATAGATGAGGCCGGTGTGGAAATCGCGCGAGGCCTAGTGAACTACGACTTCAATGAGATTGAAAAAATTAAAGGGCGCAGTAGCGAGAGTATCGAAACCCTTCTCGGCTATGCCGGCGAGGAGGAAATTATCCATCGTGACAATCTAATTCTGGGCGACTAGCCACCCTGCAAAGATTTGTTGGGTTAAAATTCTAGACATAAAAAAACCGGCTTGCGCCGGCTTTTATTGCCTGAAACTAATCTATTTCAGTGCTTTTACTGCAGTATTCAATCGGCTCTTGTGGCGAGAAGCCTTATTCTTATGAATAATTCCTCTGTCTGCCATGCGGTCAATTACAGGTACCATAGCGTTGTAGGCCTCAACGGCCTTAGTGTGATCACCGCCTTCGATGGCTGCATCTACTTTCTTGATTTGAGTACGTACCATGGATCGGAAAGATGCATTGTGACGACGACGAACTTCACTTTGTCTTGCACGCTTGCGGGCCTGTAAAGAATTAGCCAATTGGAGCTCCTTATTGCACTAGATTTTTATTTTCTAGTCGGTTATTTCGTTAGATTCGCTTGAATGAGGATGATTATTGCTGCGCTGCATCCCCGAATTCAGAGCGCGATACTATGCCGTTTTCACGGCCTTTTGTCAATAGCAGAAAATACGACGCGCTTTCTCTAAGCCCTTAACAATACTCAACTTATTGCTGATTGGCAGCAATAGCGCGATAATCTCTTTTTGGCATCAATCATACCAGCAAGGCTATCTACTCAATGAGTGAATCTCACTCTTCTCAGGAACAGCAACCACCAGAGCGCAGCAGCGGTGAATCCAGCTTACTGAAAGCCAGTGGTGTTACCGGTTCGATGACGCTCATCTCTCGAGTACTAGGCTTAGCGCGCGATGTGGTTATTGCCCGTGTTTTCGGCGTGGGTGACGGTGTCGACGCTTTTTTTGTAGCCAATAAAATTCCCAATTTCATGCGCAGGTTGTTCGCCGAAGGGGCTTTCAATCAAGCTTTCGTACCGGTTCTCTCTGAGTATCGCAGTACTAAGTCTTTGTCAGATGTGCAGCAGCTAATAAATGCGGTTGCGGGTAGCCTGGGCGGATTTTTATTGATATTTACCTTCGTGGCTGTAGTTGCGGCGCCGCTAATAGCTGTGCCCATTGCTTACGGTTTCACGGATGAGCCCGATAAATTTGCGCTTCTTGTAGAGATGCTGCGAATCACCTTTCCCTATTTGTTGCTGGTATCGATGACTGCTCTTTGTGGTTCTATTTTGAATAGCTACTCGCGTTTTGCCGTTCCAGCTGTGACGCCTGCACTGCTTAATGTGTCTTTAATAGTCTGCTCATTTTTTCTAGTGCCTTATATGCGCGTACCGGAATTGGCGCTGGCGTGGGCTGTGTTGATCGGCGGAGTTGCGCAGCTGTTGTTTCAATTGCCGTTTCTGGCTCGCATGCGGCTAATGCCAGTGCCAAAAGTAGGGAAATATCACGAGGGTGTTGAGCGCATCAAGAAGCTGATGGTGCCAGCCTTGTTCGGCGTATCAGTGAGTCAGATTAATTTATTGTTCGACACCTTAATTGCCACGATGCTCGTGTCTGGCAGCGTGTCCTGGCTGTATTATTCGGATCGTCTCATGGAATTGCCGTTAGGCACCTTCGGGATTGCAATCGCCATAGTCGTGCTTCCAAGCCTCTCGAGAAAACATGCCACGTCGTCCTTGAATGATTTTTCTGAGACCTTGGATTGGGCTTTTCGCTTAGTAGTTTTGATAGCTATTCCCTCCGCGTTGGCGCTGATTGTGATAGCGGAGCCATTGCTAATCGCTCTGTTCCACAATGACAAATTCACAGCCACAGACGTAGCAAGCTCAGCAGGCAGTCTCAAAGCCTATGCCTGTCTCTTATACACATCTCCGAGCCCACGAGACCGAGGCTGATCTC
>CAJXQP010000219.1 GCA_913058275.1 uncultured Gammaproteobacteria bacterium
CTACACCTCTCTATTCGTCGGCAGCGTCAGATGTGTATAAGAGACAGGTATTTACTCGTAGATCTCTACTTCGTCGCAGCACTGGGAGAGGACTCGGTTGCCGGGGTTGGTATAGCGGGCACACTACTATTCATGATCATGGCATTGACGCAGGTTTTAGGCGTCAGCGCGGTTGCACTAATCTCTCAGGCGGTAGGCCGCAAAGATCAGGAACATGCGAATCTAGTTTTTAATCAATCCTTAGTTTTATCTGCAGTGTGCGCCGTGATGACTCTCCTGGGCGGTTATTTATTAGCCGAGTCTTATCTAGGCAGCATTACCGCAGACGATGCAGCACTGCGTGAAGGCCTGACATTCCTTTACTGGTTTCTGCCTGGCATGGCATTACAGTTCGCAATGATGGCTATGGCCTCCTCGCTTCGAGCGACGGGCATCGTTAAGCCGGCGATGATCGTGCAGGTTTTAACTGTGGTGTTGAACACGATTCTTGCACCCATACTGATCGCCGGCTGGGGGCCAGGCCCAGCGCTGGGCGTTCTTGGCGCAGGTCTGGCCAGCACTATTTCTATTACGGTCGGCATGGCCCTTCTCACACTGTATTTTTTAAAGCTTGAGAAGTACGTGTCGTTCAGTCCAGCGCTGTGGCGACCTCGATTCGATATCTGGAAGAAGATGATGGACATCGGCCTTCCAGCTGGCGGCGAAATGCTGCTGCTATTCGTCTATTTCTCAGCGGTATATTGGCTGATCCAGGACTTCGGTGCGCCAGCGCAGGCGGGGTTTAGTATTGGTGGGCGCATAATGCAGTCCATATTCATGCCGACCATGGCTATCGCGTTCGCCGTGGGACCCATCATCGGCCAGAATTTCGGCGCCGGCAAAATCGACAGAGTAAGAGAGACGTTCAAGAGTGGCATCATTCTTAGCAGCGTCGTCATGTTTATCACGACAGTGATCATGCAGTGGCGACCCGAAGTGTTGGTGATGTTTTTCACCGAAGATGCCGAGGTGATTGAAGTGGGTGCCGTCTTCCTGCAGCTGATCTCTCTCAACTTCGTCGCACAGGGCATAGTTTTTACCTGCTCTGGCGTCTTTCAGGGCTTAGGGAATACGCGGCCGGCGCTATTTAGCTCCGGCGTGCGCGTTCTAATCTTCGTCCCAATCGCCGCCTATCTTCGCTATCAGCCAGACTTCAGCATCAATATGGTCTGGTATATTTCGATATTGTCCGTCACAGCACAGGCGATTGTGAGCTTTTTACTGGTGCGCAGAGAATTTATGCGAGAACTAGACAGTAGTGAAAACAGTCTGCCTGCGGATACCGAGCAAGCGCTCTAGACAATCCCCCACTATCGGGTAGTTTTCGTTACACCGCGTCCTGCACCTGTATGACCATTCCTTAGTTGACAACCACTGGGGGCGGGAATAGTCTGTTGAAACATCAAAAAACATCAAGGACTGGATCCATGAGAAAACTACACTTTGCTGCACTTTCCACAGCCGCTTTATTGCTTAGCTCTACTGCCTTAGCAGGCGACGGCTTCTCACCTGACGAAGCTTTTCAGACTATGCTAACACTCGAGGGCAAATGGGCTGGCGAAGCTCAAGTTGTTCCTGTTGGCCAAGATAGAGCTGATGCCGCTGTTGCAGCGACTTCGGTCTCTTTCAAGAATATCGGCAATTCCTCAGTGATGCAGACATTTGCTGCAGGCACTCCCGCTGAAATGGTCAGCATGTACCATCAGAATGGAAAAGAAGAGCTTATTCATACTCACTACTGCGCCATTGGCAATCAGCCGTCAATGACTTTCAGAGACTCGGGCGAAGAAGGAGTCATCGACTTCCAATTCACTAAGGGTACAAATATGGACGTCGCTTCGAGCCCACATGCTCATCATAGCTTCCTTCGCATGATCGATGCAGATACTTACGAAACTCGTACTGAAAACTGGGGCGGCGGCAAAGTCACTTCGATTCGCTACACTACAATGAAGCGAGTTGCAGAATAGCTCTAACTAACTTCAATCGCTAGAATCAAGGCGCAACTTTTGTTGCGCCTTTTTTTTGAATTCATTTTCTAATTCCTAGAACAGATACACCTCCAATCCCAAGCAAAGAAACCTTCATGGCTTTAAGCAGAGTTGACGCCAGCCGGTATCGCTTAGAAGGAACTCATAATCTCCTCATTCCAATTAGCTTGGATGCTCCACTTTAGTAGTCGAAATGAGCATAGTATGTTCAGCTACTCTCGCTTTTTCCAGAAGATCGCTCACATGTGCATTCCAAAACATAGAGAATAAATAATTATCAATAACTTAAGAGTTTGCGCAAAAAAAACGAGACTCCAAAAAGCCTAAGCGCGCATGCTCCATATACAAATGTTATGTTCCTGAATTGACATAGTGCAAAGAGAGTGAGAAAAATAGTGAACTGGGATGCATTAGGAGCAATTGCCGAATTTATAGGGGGCTTGGTGTTATCATGAGAGTAGTCTATTTGTCACTACAAATTCGAGGGAGCTATCGGACTGCAAGTGGGCGCACTAGACAAGCAATGTCAGATTTCGCCCTTAATATAGCAAGATTTAGAACAGAGCATGCAGATAGATACGCCAAAATCGCTTCCTCCGAAAGCTCACTGAAGGAGACACCGAATTTCAATTTTGGAGTCACATGCAGATAATGGTGTACGGGGAAGCACACTTTCATCAGTTCCAGCTAGAGCTGATGCAAGAGTCCCATTGGCTGGGATTATCCAAATTTCTTACAAATTATATCGATAACGAAGGATTTAGAGATTTTTGGGATCGAGAAAAGCACAGCTTCTCAAAGGAATATAGCGCATGGATCAATGATCGGTTAACGGCGAAAGAATCCTAGTCTTTTCAACACTAGGTCCAAAGGTAAATTTTTTAATCACATAATGTCCAATCCGTGCATACGAAACATAACAATCAAATCAAATATGCGTGTACTTGTTGATTGCATCTCCTTTAGGAAGCTCAGCGAGAAAATTTTAGGATATGCCCTTTGAATTCTTCTCCCAGATAATCTGTGTGACTTGGCTTTTCCTCACTAGAGCTATAACCGAATTCGATCATCCTAGCGCTTAGTTTGTTTTTTCTGCCACGGCCAGGGTCGACAATAACCACTTCACAGGTTTGATTAGAGTGGTCTTCAATAAAATTGGCAAGCAGCGCGATATGTTGCTCTTCATACAATAGATCGCTCCCTATTATCAAATCGAAAAGACCGAGGTCGTCCTCTGTGTCAGCCCAATCTACCTGCTTATAGGAAATAGGCTCGTCTTCGTTGAGAAGCGCATTTCTTGCGAGAAATATCCCTGACTCAGGATGATAGTCAGTTGCTGTAATGTCTGCGTGCTGTTTATTTAAGAGCAGGCTCGCTAGCGCCATTCCACAACCGATCTCCAAGATTCGTTTTGAGCCCGTATCGTAGTCGCTGATGTAGTGGGCAAGAACCTTACTTGAAGGCCACACAACACCGAAAATCGGCCACTGAGCAGAGGATATTCCTAAACTCTCGGCAACACCTAGAGGGTCATGGAATTCTTGTCGATTACGCAAGGTGCACAGATGGATATCTATCTTTCCAAACTCGACGGTCTGGTAGGATAAGCGAAGTTTTGTCATTAGCCTGCCTGTAGATTGGCGCTAAGTCAGCTATCTGAGATAAATGACAAAACGTAGTAGTACTCTAAGCTATAGTATTGGGCTAGAAAGGCAATGTATTTCGCGGAGCCGCGTTTGGCTACATTGATGTGTTCAAGCCCTACGTGAATGTTGGCTTTTTATGGGTTCATTTCTTGATTACCCCCAATCACTTCTCGAAGGATCATGTAAACGAGTGCGCCATGTTAAGCTTAGGCCCCATAACGACATTGATTCAGGGGTATTAAACGAATTGATTCGCGCCACCTATACTGACATGAAAGGCAGACTGCGCCTGTGACCACTTTAGTCCCTCGTCTTTCAGACTCCTACTTTTCTTGCTATTTCTCTGTAACAAAACTGTTGTTTAGTTGTCATGTATCTTGTGATGGAGAATTACTTCGCGAAATTCTAGTTAGAGCAGATTGGAGAACACCATGGTAAAGACTGTAGAATTTTGAGATGCCACAGCAGAGGGTTATGCAAAGTCGTCCCTAGGAAACGAAGAGGTCTACAAGGAGAAACTAGAAACTACGCAGCGTTATTTCGATGCGGATTCACAGGTATTTGAGTTCCGCTGTGGTACCGGGGCAACTGCCCTTCATCATGCCAACTTTGTCCAGAAAATTGTAGCGACCGATTTTTCGTCTAACATGATAGAGATAGCACCGAGTCTGCGCCTGACTAGCGTAGTATTAGAAGCCGCGAGCCGCATGGAGGCTCAGGCTCCCAAAAAACACAACAATACTCGCAACCCTGCTGAATAATGAGCTAGAATCCCTACCAATTCGGTCAACTATTAAGCAATCGACCTAGTCGCTGCTTTTGACGATGCCGAGGCAAGACAATTTTCTAACTAATTTCAGGAAACTCTATGAACATGATCAAGCCTAGTCTAGTTGTAGCGGCACTTTCGCTACTTTCACCGGTACTCGTTAGTGCGCAGAGCCTAACTCCCCTGCAGCAGAGCGTGCAAAATGTAATGGGAATGGACCATCGAACAGAGGCGGAGCTCGCCAGAGACGCGGACCGCGATCCAATGGCTGCATTAGACTTCATCGGTCTCGAAGACGACATGACTGTCATCGAATTCTTACCAGCAGGCCAGGCCTACTACACAAAGATCCTAGGCCCAGTGCTTAGAGACAAGGGACATCTCTACAGTGTAGACAATGCGAACACATTCGGTAATTGGGGCGACTGGACCAAGGCGGACATGTTTGCCATGACGCATCAGGTAACTATCGAGAACAATTACAACAGCGCTGAAGGACGGTACGTGCCAGGTGATATTAACTTTGGAGTGGCCAGCGCAGACATGTTTCTTCATTTTCGTGAATATCATAATTTCAATGAGGCCGACAACAACCGCGTCAATGCTGAAGTTTTCGATACTCTAAAGTCCGGTGGCACCTATGTTGTTGTAGACCACACTCGACGTCATATGCAGGAAGAGACTGGCACACTAGGTCGCCGTGAAGATCCGGTAGATGTAATCCTACAAGTGCAAGCGGCTGGTTTCGTTCTCGATAGAGCTTCTGATATGTTCTTTCAAGAAAGCGACGACCTGACTCAGGAAGTTGGGCAGATTCCAAATATGACAGACCGCTTTTTCCTGGTTTTTAAGAAGCCTTAAACTCTACGCAATACTTAGAGACAAAGCCTTCGATGGCAGGATCCTCAGCGATTCAGCCGCGAAGGTTTTTTCGACTGCACACTTACATCCTACGCTCTGTTACTCCGACGAATACCGCGTTGCTACACGGCTGTGATATAAAGGCAGTGTAGCGACTGTCTCTTATACACATCTCCGAGCCCACGAGACCGAGGCTGATCTCG
>CAJXQP010000220.1 GCA_913058275.1 uncultured Gammaproteobacteria bacterium
AGATGTGTATAAGAGACAGCTACTGGCCGTTCAACAGGGCCTCATGTGCATTTTGAGGTTTACAAGAACGGCAGAGTCGTCGACCCAGCCGCCTATATACACCGCACAGCAAGATAATTATCCCCTGCTTAAAACCAATCTAATTGGTCTTTGTCGGTCTGTCTGAGCAACCCTCATCATTCCCGTTGGAGATCAGCGTATCGAATTAACCTATTGATAGAGAAAAATGAGCATATTAAACAAAATATTTGGGAGTAGTAACTCGCGCAAGCTGAAGAAATTGAAGAAGACAGCTGTTCGTATCAACGAGCTTGAATCCTCAATAGAAGCGCTTTCCGATGAAGAATTGAAAGCCAAGACGGGCGAATTTAAGCAACGCTTCGATGGAGGTGAGTCGACTGACGCGCTCCTGCCAGAAGCGTTTGCCGTTGTTCGTGAAGCGAGTAAGCGGACATTGCGGATGCGCCATTTCGATGTGCAGATGATCGGTGGAATTGTATTGCACGAAGGTAACATCTCAGAGATGAGAACTGGTGAAGGTAAAACGCTTATGGCGACCCTACCGGCCTATCTAAATGGTCTTACCGAGAATGGTGTTCACCTTGTTACAGTGAATGAATATCTTGCGGAGCGAGACGCGAACTGGATGCGACCACTGTATGAGTTTCTAGGCCTGAGTGTGGGCATCATAGGCTCGGGACAGACACCACAATTAAAGAAAGAAGCTTATAACAGCTCTATAACTTACGGCACGAACAATGAATTTGGTTTTGACTACTTGCGCGACAACATGGCGTTTCGTATCGATGACAAAATGCAGAGAGAGTTAAATTTTGCGATCGTCGACGAGGTGGATTCAATCCTCATCGATGAGGCGAGAACCCCGCTGATCATTTCTGGCGCTGCAGAAGATAGCTCCAAACTCTACGAAGCGATTAACCAGCTGATCCCGAAGTTGGAAAAAGGGGTAAAGTCAGAAAAATCCAAGATGGAAATGATGGACAAGAACTTTGTGCCCGAGGAGTCAGGCCACTTTACCGTTGATGAAAAGACTCGGCAGGTCGAGCTTACTGAAACCGGGCACGAATTCGTTGAGGATATTCTGATTCAGAAAAAGTTGTTAGCCGAGGGCGAGTCACTCTATTCTGCGACCAATTTATCCCTGCTTCATCACGTACATGCGGGTCTAAAGGCGCATAACCTTTTTAATCGTGATATCGAATATATAGTACAGAATAAAAGTATTGTACTAATTGATGAGCACACTGGCCGAACGATGGAAGGGCGGCGTCTCTCAGAAGGCTTGCATCAGGCTCTAGAGGCAAAGGAAAAACTGGCGATTCAGAGTGAGAGTCAAACTCTAGCTTCAACGACATTCCAGAACTATTTTCGCTTGTACAATAATCTGTCTGGTATGACTGGCACCGCTGACACTGAAGCGTTCGAGTTTTCGTCGATATACGGACTGGATGTCGTGGTGATACCGACCAATCAACCTATGGTACGTGATGATGCAAACGACCTTATCTTTCTTTCCATGGAAGAGAAGTTGGAAGCAATCGTTCGTGATATCACTGAAATGAGCGCCAAAGGAGCGCCCATACTAGTAGGCACAGCATCTATCGATACATCTGAAACGCTGTCGAACTTCCTCACGAAAGAAAAAATCAAACATGAAGTGCTAAATGCCAAATTTCATGAACGTGAGGCCGAGATCATCGCTCAGGCAGGAAAGCCTGGGGTGGTGACTATTGCTACTAACATGGCTGGCCGCGGTACAGATATCGTATTGGGCGGCAAATGGGAAGCTGAGGTTGCAGAGTTAGAAAATCCAACCGAAGCGCAGATCGAGAACATCAAAGCAGAGTGGCAGCTGCGACACGATCAAGTTATCGCGGCTGGTGGTCTGCATATCGTTGGCACCGAACGTCACGAATCAAGACGTATCGACAATCAGCTGCGTGGCCGTTCTGGACGACAGGGCGATCCTGGGTATTCCAGGTTCTATCTATCCATGGACGATAACCTGCTTAGGATATTTGCAACTGATGGGGTGAAGAACTTCATGAAGCGCCTAGGCATGGAACGTGGAGAAGCCATCGAGCACGGCATGGTAACGAAGCAGATAGAGAAGGCCCAGCGAAAGGTCGAAGGCAGAAACTTCGATATCCGTAAGCAATTGTTGGAATATGACAATGTAGCGAATGATCAGCGCACTATAATCTATCGCCAGCGTAACGAACTCATGGCCAGCGATGATATTTCAGAACTGTTGAAAGACATGCGCACAGAAGTGGTAGGACAAATTGTCGATGAGTACATCCCACCGCAGAGTGTTCCTGAGCAATGGGATGTAGAAGGGTTACAGGAAGCAATAGATACCCAATTTTCGACTCAGCAAGATATTCAGAAATGGCTCGATGAGGATGATCAGCTTTACGAAGAGCAATTGAAACAAAAAATCGACGAGATAGCTTCTGCGGATTACGAGCAGAAATGTGCGGCAGTGGGCGAAAAGATGCGCACGTTCGAGAAGCAAATCACATTACAGATATTAGATGGTTTGTGGAAGGATCACCTTGCAACTATGGATCACCTACGGCAAGGAATATTCTTGCGCAGTTATGGCGGCAAGAATCCGCGGCAGGAATATAAGAGAGAAGCGTTCGCTCTGTTTCAAGACCTAATGACAAATCTGCAGCAGGAAGTTATCAAAGTTTTAAGCCAAGTGAAGATTCGACAAGAAGACGATGCAGATGCGATTGAGCGGCAGCGTGAGCAAGAGCGTGCTAACGCGCGAGTGAATTTCCAGCATCAAGCCGTATCGGCACTCGCCGAACCGCAAGCGGGCGAGGCACCACCCGCAGGGCAGGCTCAATCGGAGAGAGACAAGACAGCTCCATTTATTCGGGAGATGGCCAAGGTAGGAAGAAACGATCCCTGTCCTTGCGGTTCGGGTAAAAAATATAAAGTCTGCCACGGTAAAATAGGTTAGTGATCGGCAGTGCATTAATCTGAGCAAGCGATAATAGAGTAGGAATTTGAAGATGCCGGTCGGTTCACAGGATAAGGTAAACGTCGCTCCCATTGACGGGATTCGTTTAGCTGCGGTTGCAAGTCAAATTCGCTACGCGAATCGACTCGACCTTGTTTTGATTGAAATTGCTCAGGACTCTACAACAGTTGGTGTGTTTACCCAGAACGCCTTCTGTGCAGCGCCGGTTCGTATAGCTAAACACCGAGTCAAGCATAGCGCTAGCCGTTATTTCTTGATAAATACAGGGAATGCAAATGCTGGAACCGGGCCCGAAGGGGAGCTTGCGGCTGTGGCATGTTGTGATGGTTTGGCCGAAATCGCGAGCGCTTCATCCGAGCAAATATTGCCATTCTCCACTGGGGTGATAGGCGAGCAATTGCCTTTTGATAAAATACTCGTAGCGTTGCCGGGGCTGTATGAAGCGTTATCTGCTGATGCTTGGCAATCGGCAGCACAGGGAATATTGACAACCGACACGAGGACGAAGCTAGCCTCAGCAAGCTTTACTGTTGAGAGCTCGCAAACAAGCATAAGCGGGTTTGCGAAAGGCTCGGGAATGATTCGCCCGAACATGGCAACCATGCTTGCTTATGTTTTTACGGACGCGAAAATTGAGAGACCTCTCCTCGATAAATTCATAGTTAATGCTGTAAAAAATTCGTTTAACAGAATTACCGTCGATGGTGATACCTCTACCAATGATTGTTGTATGTTAGTCGCCACGGGAAAAGGATCTCTTGTGATCACTGATATCGATAGTGATGCATCAAAGCAATTTCAGTTTGAATTGAATGCTGTTTTCGAGCAGTTGGCTACCGGTTTGATTAGGGATGCAGAAGGCGCAAGTAAATTCATAACGATCGAAGTAAATGAAGGCGCATCTGAGCATGAATGTCTGGCAGTAGCGTATGCGGTGGCAGAATCTCCACTGGTTAAAACAGCTTTCTATGCCTCAGATCCGAACTGGGGAAGAATTCTTGCCGCTATCGGCCGCGCCGGTCTTGATGATGTCGATATTGAATCCGTCACGTTGGCGCTTGGAGATACACTCTTAGTGTCCAAAGGAGCAGTAGATGCTGGGTATAGCGAGAGTGCAGGGCAAGCAGAGATGGATAAGGAGGAGATTCGAGTCTGCATTAATCTTGGTCGCGGAAAGGCTAGTGCAAGAGTCTGGACATCCGACCTCTCCAACGAGTATGTGCGTATTAATGCAGACTATCGCAGTTAGCAATCTGTAGTGAATAATAACTCCATTGTTCATGTTGTTGTCGGTGTTCTTCTGAATGACAATCAGCAAGTATTGATTGCGCTACGCCCCGTTCAATCTCATCAAGGCGGCCTGTGGGAATTCCCAGGAGGCAAGGTCGAAGAAGGCGAATCGGTTGAGTACGCACTGAACAGGGAATTTGAAGAAGAGTTAGGAATCAGTGTGCTTGCGTGCACTGAGTTAACCCAGATAAGGCATGAATACAGCGACAAGTCGGTATTGTTAGATGTCTGGCGTATCGAAAAATATTCAGGGACGCCGAAAGGCAGAGAAGGGCAGGTCATCGAATGGCGTGCGCTTTCTAAGCTACGCGCGGAAGACTTCCCCAAGGCTAACGAGCGCATTATCCGCGTACTAAACGGCTCGAACTAATCGCCACCGCTTCAAGAGCTGAAAAATTCTACGAGCTGCATGCAATCATTCAACCTCAGCTAGGCCTCAGGGTTTTTCCGCTGGTCGAAGTCACTACGACCTTGCAGACTGAATTTCGGCCTTTTCACCCGTATAAGCGTGCAGCAAGCCCGCTGGCACCTTGCTATTAGATATTTAAAAAAAATCTTCGCTAAGTCCAGCAAGCTACTGATATAAATAGAATTATCTAGGTGAAAAATAGCGACTGAATCGTGTGACTTTGATAAAGTATTTGAGGACAAAGCAGATACAGCGATGTGGAAAGCTAAGAAACCTAGAGCGATATAACGAGTGTTTATGTGGCCTAAGTCACTGAGATTTACGCTAACTTGTTGAAAATAGGGAAATACTTTAGAACATTACTGTACAAATTGAATGAGCCCGCTTTTTTTCTGGTCTCTAGAGAAACCTTGGGAATTACTATGTTGCAGAAATTGGTATTGGCTAATCTAGTTGCATCTTTGCTTTTGGCGATGAATGTGGCCTTTGCGGATACAGCCCTATTAGTCGCTGATGGCGTTCTGGTTGAGAAAAACCCAGAAATAGTACTGTTACCTGTACCTGAGGTACCGGGGGAAGAAGTTGCTGTGCCGGTAGAGCCCGTTGTTATGGGCGCTGCGGTAAACGCGTCCTACGTCAGTTCTGATGGCTGGGCAGTGACCGGGACAGAATTCATAGATGCCGCCGTTGTTGTTTTCGATTTCAATACTACTACTACTACTACTACTACTACTACTACTACTACTACTACTACTACTACTACTA
>CAJXQP010000221.1 GCA_913058275.1 uncultured Gammaproteobacteria bacterium
GTCTCGTGGGCTCGGAGATGTGTATAAGAGACAGATAATACCTAGCCAAGTAGCTATCAGCCAGCTATCACTGAAAATTGTTTGAATTTCTATGGTAACGAAGAGCAATCCTAGTCAGCCAAGCTATGCAGCTGACCTAGAAAGTCATCCACATCGCGCAGGCAGCGCAGATCAAAGAGCAAGCGACCATCGGAGATCCGCCCTATAACCGGCTTCGGCAAGGCACGAAAAGCCAAGGACAAACGTTGCAAGGCTTCGTCAGTCTTGCCCTTGTCAGCTATCGGCGTAATACACAGCGCGCGACTCTCCATGAGGTCTAAAGGCAATGCACCGCTACCAATCTGGCTCTTACAGGGCTGTACGGTTACTGATGCCCTACCTGCCAGACGCTCGCTTATAGCGGCAATCACCTTTGCAGCGACCTCCTCGATCTCAGCAACGGGCCGCGCGAGGTCAGCCAACATCGGCAGACGAGATTCCAACCGGTCTGGGTCTTTATAGATATTGATTACTGCCAGCAACGCCGCCAGCGTAATCTTGTCGACTCTAAGGGCGCGCTTCAATGGGTTGCTCTTCACCCGCTCTATCAGCTCGCGCTTACCCACGATAATGCCAGCCTGAGGACCGCCAAGCAGCTTATCCCCGCTAAAGGTAACTAGGTCGGCGCCCATGTCGACTGTGGCTTTCACCGTAGGCTCATATGGCAGATTAAACCGGCGCAGATCAACCAGCGAGCCACTACCCAGGTCCGAGACGAAGGGAATGCCCTTCTCTTTAGCTAACTCACTCAAGTCGGACTCGGGCACAGAATTGGTAAAGCCCCTGATCTCGTAGTTACTGGTATGCACCTTCATCAACAGGCCAGTATCGCTATTGATGGCCGCCGCATAGTCTTTCAGGTGCGTTCGATTAGTCGTACCGATCTCACGCAGCGTGCAATGCGCACTCTCCATCACATCGGGTATACGAAAGGCGCCACCGATCTCAACCAACTCGCCACGAGAGATAATGACTTCCTTGTTCAATGCCAAGGTATTGAGCACCAACAGCACCGCCGCCGCGTTGTTATTCACAACGGTCGCCGCCTCAGCGCCGGTCATCTCGCAAATGGCGCGCTCTAAGTGTGAATCTCTATCGCCCCGCTTTCCACTTAGCAGGTCGTATTCAAGGTTTGTGGCATGAGTTGCGGCCGTAACCATAGAATCCACCGCCTCCGCAGGCAGGCTAGACCTACCCAGATTCGTGTGCACAACCGTGCCTGTGAGGTTAAAAACCGGTATGAGTGTGCTGGAAAACTGCGCCTCGACGGCTTTGGATGTTTGCAGACAGAATTCTTCGAGAAAATCAGGCTTGGACATCCAAGTCGATGCACTATCTTCTTTTTGTAGCAGGGAATCTCTCAGAATGTCGATCTGACGCCTTACTTCATCCTTGACGCTTTTGTGGCCGTATTTATCTATCTGCACCGAGAGCAAGACTGATTGAAGGAGCCTATCAATTGACGGGAGATTCTGAAGATGATTTTGCAATTTTATAACGCCGGCTAGAATTGGGAGAGTGAATATCGGTATGTCGAGATTGAGAGCGCTGCAGTAATTGTGCGTATAATCCAAGAATCTCTAATCTATGCAATATACTAAACGGTTGCAACCAATTGAGAAACAAAAAAATTCTATTGCGCACACGGCGTTCAAATGAATACACTCAATAGCTGAATTCATATCTAGAAGATAATCCTATGAGCCCTAGACCCACAGTACTCTTAGTAAATGATTTTCATCCTGAGACTATTCAAAAATTAGATGAAAAATTTCAGACACATCATCTATGGAAACTATCTTCCGATGAAAAGAAACAGCTCATCCGAGAGCTCCAAGGAAAGTGTGAAGCCATAGCCACCGCGTCTTGGATGGTTGATGAAGTCATTTATGAACTGGATTCGCTCAAAATTATTTCTTGCTTCGGCGTCGGAGTCGACGGAGTAAATTTTAAAGTAACTCGCAGCAGAAATATTCGTGTCAGCAACACACCTGATGTGCTCAACGATGCAGTTGCCGATATAGCTATCGCCCTTGTACTAGCGACCACCAGAAACATTGTAAATGCCGACCGTTTTGTACGCGAGAAAAAATGGTCACAAGGCCCGTTTCCATTCGGAATGGGATTAGCCGATAAAACTCTGGGAATAGTAGGTTGCGGCCGGATAGGCGAAGAGATTGCTAGCCGGGCACTCACATTTGGACTAAAGATTGCGTACCACAATCGAAGCCCAAAAGACTTGCCCTATAGCTACTATTCCAGCATAGCTGACTTAGCCGAGGCCTCTGATATTTTGCTCTGCATGTTGCCAGGAGGCGAAGGCACCAGAAATGCCATTAATGCAGACATACTGAAAAAATTGGGCCCCGCAGGAATCTTCATCAATGTAGGTAGAGGATCCAGCGTTGATGAAGCAGCGCTAGCAGCTGCCTTGCAGAAGCAGCATATTTTTGCAGCCGGTTTAGATGTCTATGCCGACGAACCCAATGTCCCGGAAGAGCTGCTCGAGAAAGACAACATTGTATTGCTACCCCATATTGGTAGCGCCACTGCTGAAGCAAGAAGAGCAATGGGCCAGCTAGTAATCGATAATCTGGATGCCTACTTTTCAGACAAACCACTCATCACCGAAGTGAGCTAGCATGCTTTTTCAGGAAAGTGTAGAAACCTATTGCCCCTCTTGCGGCGAACCTATCCAACTACTTATAGACTGCTCCATTCCCGAACAGGAATATATTGAAGACTGCCAAGTATGCTGCCGCCCTATTCAAATAAGGACTCAAGTAGACTCTCAGGGGATCCCTGCAATCACGGTACGCAACGAATCGGAGTAAGCTTATTGGCGACTATTCCAACACTTTAAAGTAGATGTATTTTGCTTCGGTGTCATACATTAATTGAAAGTCTCTCTCCACCAGCCGCTTATCAGTCAGGTCAATTTCTGTAAGCATATCCCGATAAGAGTTACTTAGGGAGTTATAGACAAACTCCTAAACGATCAAGATATTGAAGTTTTCCAGCCCCATTTCACGAGCTTGCTCACAGAAAACATCCCAAAGCACTGGCTGCTTCCTCAGGTCCTCATACTTTACGGCCTGCCCAAACAAATCATAGGAAAGGATACCACCACTCTGGAACGTTCACTGAACCGAATTATAGGCCAACCACATAGCCCCCTTTATTGACCTCGAGTAGTTAAACTTCTTAACTTCCAAGTTAAAAACTTCAAACATTGTTAAGGCAGTGGACACAGCGCTATCCGCAAGTGATCGTGAACAAATTGGCAGCGACGACTCAAGATTGCCGCCGAAAAAATTCAGTTGGTGCGTGTATAATATGCAATCAAATTGTGAGGCTCATCAATTGAGCATCACAATTTTAACTGCCTGCTAATCTGTTTCGCACTCAAGCCATCCATGCTGGATTTTAGCGTGCAAGTGCATTATTCTCCTCACCCGCACAGGGCGGTAATTTGTCGCCCTATCCGTGCATAAATCGAGCAGCTGGTTTTCGCTGAAAGCGTGATTGGGACTGCCCTTTAGACAGTTCCTCTAGGCTGCCCCGACGAACGTCCCTCCCCTTCGTAGGTTGGGGCAAATGGTATAGCTTTACATAAGAAACAAGGTATTTTTCGCGCTATGAGTAGAACCCAGATTAAGAAGCCCGCTAAGACTCAAAAAAACAATAAGAGCAAGAAATTCGTCTACGCATTCGGCAAGGTTACCGACGGCAATACTACGATGCGCGAGCTGCTCGGTGGCAAGGGTGCCAACCTTGCTGAGATGGCCTCTATCGGCCTGCCGGTACCTCCGGGTTTTACCATAAGCACCGAGGTTTGCACCTATTACTATGATCACGAACAGCGCTATCCAATGGCCCTGCGCCAAACAGTAGCTGACTCTATAAAGAGCGTCGAGAAGCAGCTCGACAAGAAGTTCGGTGGTCGTAAGAACCCGCTATTAGTATCCGTACGCTCCGGAGCCCGCGACTCGATGCCGGGCATGATGGACACAATTCTTAACCTTGGCCTGAACGACGAGACTGTCGAAGGCCTGGCCGATGTTTCTAAGAACCCCCAGTTTGCTTGGGATTGCTACCGTCGTTTCATTCAGATGTACGGCGGCGTAGTGATGGGTGTCACTGCACGTACAGAGGAAGAGGAAGACCCCTTCCACGTGCTTCTGGAGAAGCTGAAGCACAAGGTGGGTGCAGAGTCGGACAACGACCTGACTACAGCAAACCTGCAAACCCTAGTCACTCAATACAAGGCACTAATTCGTAAGCGCGCTCGTGGTGCATTCCCACAAGATGTCATGCAACAACTATGGGGCGCTGTAAGCGCCGTATTCGGCTCCTGGAGAAATGAGCGCGCCATCCTCTATCGCCAGGAATACGGTATTCCCGCCGAATGGGGCACGGCTGTGAACGTTCAGGCTATGGTCTTCGGCAATGCCGGCGACGACAGCGCGACAGGGGTTGCCTTCACTCGCGACCCAGCCAACGGTGAAAAGGTGTTCTATGGCGAATATCTAATCAATGCACAGGGTGAAGACGTGGTTGCAGGTCTGCGCACCCCTAATGCCATTAGTCAGCTTGCCAAGGAAATGCCCAAGAGCTTTAAAGATCTGGAGAAGGTTCGCTCAAAGCTAGAAAAACACTTCAAAGACATGCAGGACTTCGAATTCACCATCGAGAAGAACAAGCTTTTTATTCTGCAAACCCGTAATGGCAAGCGTACCGGTCTTGCGGCGGTGAGAATTGCCGTAGAGATGCAGAAAGAACGGCTGATGAATGTAGAGACAGCTCTGCTGAAAATACCAGCCGAGTCAATCGACTCTCTTTTAGTCCCTGTCTTCGACCCGAAAGCGTTGAAGGCTGCCACTGTAATCGCCACAGGCCTGCCCGCCGGCCCAGGTGGAGCAACAGGACGCATCGCGTTTACGGCAGCCCAAGCCGAAAAGGCAACCCGTGAGGGCAAAAAGGTCGTGCTTTGCCGCACAGAGACCTCCCCGGATGATTTAAAAGGCATGTTGCACTCGCAGGGTATCTTGACCTCCCGCGGCGGTGTGTCTTCCCACGCAGCCCTGGTTGCACGCCAACTTGGTAAGGTATGTGTCTGTGGTGCCAGCGGCATCAAGATCAACTACGAGAAGAAAACCCTAACGACTGGAAAGACAGTCCTCAATGAAGGCGATTACATCTCCATCGACGGCACCACTGGCGCCATCTACAAAGGCATGATCGCGAGCACCGATTCCGAGGTTAAACGCGTGCTAGACGGCGGCCTGAAGCCTAGCAAGAGCTACACCTTTGAGCTGTTTCAGACGGTCATGAAGTGGGCAGACATACATCGCACTATGAATATTCGCACCCTGTCTCTTATACACATCTCCGAGCCCACGAGACCGAGGCTGATC
>CAJXQP010000222.1 GCA_913058275.1 uncultured Gammaproteobacteria bacterium
GTCTCGTGGGCTCGGAGATGTGTATAAGAGACAGGTTCTAGGTTGCGTCACATCAGCCATCGCATCAATGGAAGATTAAAGAGAAAAATTATGTTTAAGCAATCAGACCTATTTATATTACTAGCAGTGACCATTTCTTTCGCGGTATCTGGATTTTTATGGTTTTCTGGGCAGACAGACGAGGGGCTGTTCACCGCAGTGTGGGTTCCGTCCATACTCTGCTTCGGCATCTACTTTAAACTTATGGCGTCGCAAGGGAGAGGAAGATGAGTGCATCATTGATTCTGGGCGTTGCCGTGGTCGTTTTTTCCTTGATGCTTGTAGGGCTTATCCTCACAGCAAGAGAAGCGTCGAAATGGGATGACCCTGCCACGTTTAAAGGCAAAGACGAGCAAAAATAACGAACCGATTATTTCCGTAGTTAACCGAGGTCTTTGCGAAGACCCCGGTTAACCGGCTTGTCTAACAGAGATACTCTCTTTCAATATTGCGCGATGTTCCGCTGAAAAACTCGCCAGTAATACCATTTCGCCACTACCTGCTCACTACCATCTTGAGCAATTGTTGTTGTTATCGCATCCCTGCCTAATACCTCTGCGAGTTCCACAGGATCATGAACCAGTGCTGCTGTCATCTCGTAAATCTTGCCGTCGATTTTTAGTCGAACCCGAGGGTCATTCTCTACGTTCGCCCACCACTGTTTGTAGTCAGGAAAAACGCGCGCCAGCCTGGCATCTCTGGCACTGCCTCCGATATACATTTTGTCACCACGAGGCGTCGGCAATATGGTGACTGAATAAGGAATGCCATACCACGTTTGGGTTTCTAACATTATGGTATTGCCGCGTTCTGGGAGAGACACATCTAAAACCCAATCCCAATTGTCAATTGGCTCTTTTACAACCTCACCAGAAAGCCACAACCCAGGCAATGTCATTCTGCCGCGCTCGTTGTATTCCTGCGTAGTGTAATCCATATACTCAGGGTCGAGTCCGGTAACACGCAAAGTGAGCAGAGCACCTAGCAAAAAAAAGCTAAGAATCAAAAGTGGTTTTGCTATTTTCTTCATAGGAATTAAGCCCACCTATTCTAATTATGACCTTAGATCACGAAAGATTCGCGTGCCTAAGTATTATTACTGTTGCCGCACAGATACTGAATATTAAGAGACTTTACTGACTTTATCAGCGTCAGCTGATGCTTTTTATACTTCTGAGCGAGTCCACTAGAAGCTGTAGGGCTCTATCAGTAAACGTTGCCATATTGCCTGCACGATTATCCGAATTTGTTTTAATTGTCACTGTGGCGTCAATAGGGCCAGACAACGCGATCACGCTAATGCCTATTACATCACTGTAAGGTGTGCCACCGGGGCCTGCCACTCCTAACTCTGCGATACCCCAAGTCGTATCCAACTTAGCTCGGGCAGCTATCGCAAATTCAAGGGCCATTTCTTCAGTTAAGGGGCTGAGTTGCCTTGTACGCTCTCTGTTTAAGTCTAGGAATGCGAGACGTGATTTGGCGGTATAAATCACGGCGCCTCCCTTAAAATAACGAGAAGCGCCAGGGACAGAAAGCAAGCTCGCCGATATCATCCCCCCAGTAGAAGACTCTGCTACCGATATAGAGTGGCTAAGTTCGCACAATAGCGTAGCGGCGATTTGCGCATGTGGTGAAAAATGAAACATAGACATCGCCTTTGGAGAAGCTTTGATTGTTTTGGGGCCAGGAAAAGGGCCGCATTTAGGATAAGCTATTCTTGTGAGGTCTACCGGAGCGAGGGTAGTTCTTTGGCATGCTTTTCAACCCATCCCCCGTTAATTGGGTAGAGCCGATTTACGTAACCGAGGGTTCGTTATACAACAATAGCTTCTACGTGAGATATGGTGCCCCGGAGAGGCAACAACCTAGCATAAACACTGGCCTGCAGGGCATATAAACAGGCGCTTTCACGATTACTTTGATTGTATTTCCGTAACCTTTTCCGTAACCAACGTCTCTCAGCCTATCATAATGCCCCTAGCGAACAAGGGCGGTCCTAATTACACCCCCGGGAGGCTGTTTTGGGCCGCGGAAATTGTTATCGTACCTGCGCAGACATTTAATAGGCTGATTTCACTTGCCTGTTATCGAATTGATCCAGTCAATTGGGGGCTATTCATCGCTATTTACTTTGCACTACAAGCAAAGTTACCTTCTAGCTTAATCTAAACTGCTGAATGGAAAGATGCTATAACTACACATACTGGGGGCTTCCTGTGTGGCGCTATATCGTACAGACTAGAGCAGGACGCTGTGGTCACAGCAATGCATTGCCATTGCTGTGACTGTCAGAAGTCGACAGGCTCAGGCAAGGCGACAATCATAGCCATTCCTGAATCTAGCCTGAAGGTCAAAGGAACGCTTAAATACTATTCAGTTGTGGGCACTGATGGGGCAACAGTGAATAGAGGGTTCTGCGAAAACTGCGGTTCGCCGGTCATGAGCGTAGTAGTTGGTCTTGAGGGTTGGGAAGGTATTAAACTGATAAAAGCAGGGAGTCTTGATGACTCGTCATGGGTGACGGTTAACGCTAGTATTTGGAAATCTTCAGCTCGGCACTGGGATGCTGTACGAGAAGAGCTACCAACTTTTGAACACAACCCTCAAAATTAGCAATTAGCAGATCGAGTAAATATTAGAATCTCGGGAGAAGTAGGCAATGAAGAAAAGTATAAGAAAAGTGTTAATACTCGCAAGTGGATTTTGCATGATTCTAACGGAGGCTGTTAACGCAGCTGAAGTATCTTACATAAGTGATGTCATCTATGGGCGAAAAGATGGTATGGCGCTAACTTACGATGTTTTACAGCCAGAGAATGCTAACGGAGCAGCAATAGTCTTTATGATGAGTGGCGGATGGTATTCCTCGTGGGGCGCGCCAGAAACTAGAGCAAACCAGTTTGCCGATATGTTGGAAGCAGGTTTTACAATGATTCCTGTCTATCACGGAAGTGCCCCGCTATATAAAGTGCCCGACGCATATTCGGATGTCGATATGGCCGTAAGGCACATTAAGGCAAATGCCGACACCTATCAGATAGATAGCCATCGAATCGGTTTAACCGGAGGAAGTGCAGGCGGTCATCTGTCTCTCATGGTTGGTCTAAATTCAGACAGCGGAAAGGCTGACGCGCGCAATCCGGTAATGCAGCAGGATAATACGGTAGCTACGATAGTGGCGTATTTCCCGCCAGTAGATTTCAGATCGGATCAAGCAGAGGCACAGGGAATAATTAATGAAGTCGAGCAAGACGAATTAATGCAACGATTTCCGGCTCTGGATTATGACGAAGCGATGATTCCGATGATGTCGCCAATTACGCATGTTGATAGCAACGATCCACCGGTATTGCTGATCCACGGAGATGCTGATCCATTAGTGCATGTGACACATTCGCATGCAATGTTGGCAACGCTCAAGAAGTTTGACGTACCGTCGGAGCTGATTGTTATAAGTGGCGGGAAACACGGTTTCGGTGGTGAGAACGCTAAGATTGCGAACGCAGCGCGACTCGCGTGGTTTGAGAAGCATTTAAACCAATAGACTTAGTGATGCCCATATTAGAGAAAATGAAATATAGATTCCCTAGCTCACTCCGCGCTGTCTTGCGTGAATGCTACAGCGTCCTGAGTAGGCAAGACCCAAACGCCTCATTCCACAGCCAATTATTAGAAGACATCAGCTTGTGGCTGTGGCAATTAATCGCACGCTGCTAAATTGCTTGAGACTATCAAACGTAGCAGTTGATCTGAACAGCAAATAATAAAGAGCGCATATGAATAATAATACGAGCAAGACATTAGCCAAAATTTTTCTTCTCTTCACCGTAGTATCGCTTCAGGCGTGCTCGTCATCCAACAAGGATGATTCTCCAATTAACGGTGATTGGGTTTTTACGATGAGCAGCCCATTTGGCGAGCTCAATGCCGACGTCACAATGCAGGCAACTCGCGGCAGTCTTCAGGGAGCTTTCGACCTCGGTGGAGGTCGCGTGTGGCCAGTGGAAAATGGAGCAGTCTCTGGGTCTGAAATCTCTTTCAATCTTGATAGAGACGGTTCACCGATGGTGTACGAAATGAGCGGTACAGTCTCATCGACCACCGTGGAAGGCACAGCTAAAGCGATGGGCACTGAAGTCCCGTGGCGTATGACTAAGAAAAATTGATGATGCATTAAGCACGGGTCAACTGCCGAGAGCACAATACAAGAGCAGAATTACTTCCTTAACCCTAGACCTAGCTACAGAACCACCAGAGTAAGCATGCTCAAACCATGCCCGCAGCATAGCTTCCTTAGCCCAGTCTGCATTGTCTTGCGTTAATGCTACTATAGTGATTCAATAAATCCACATCTGACAATCTATATCTATAGTGTCTTGTGGATATGTATGAAGAAACTAAGTAATTCCTTATGGCCTTTCTCGATTAGTGTTATCCCGATACTGAACCTGTTTTACAGCTGAATTTCAAAAGGAGATGTCTGATGAATTATCATTGGGAATATCTGACTGAAATACGCGAGAATCATGTAACTCCTGACTACGCGGAAACTCCTGTTAACGCACTAGACCTTATGCAGTCTCATAATGCATTGGCAAAAAAAGGCTGGGAGTTAGTGGGTCAGTCTTATTTTACCCGCTACTCGGGTCATGACTACACGAACTATACATACAGGCGCGACACCACAGACGATAACTCTTTTAAAGATAAGGAAAAAGGAATTAACGCCCTCCTGCGTTAAAAGTCTGCAGTGTATCTGTAATGGCCAAACTAAACTGGACAGTAAATTAGGTTTTTCTTACACTGCCGCTGTCGGCAATCCGCCGTTTGCTGGAGGCGGAAAAGTTTTCGAAAGCTATAGTAGCGAAGAGAATAGTAGGACGAATAAAATTTGCTCCTACACCTTCGTGCGAGGCACTTTTACAAAAGCCATGAATATCCTCACTCTTTATCCCTTAAATGCGAGCTAGTAAGTTTAATTCTACGGTTTCATAAGCCAGAGTCGGAATAGTCCACCTTAACCCTCAACCTAGCCACAGACCCACCAGAATTAGCATGTTCAAACCATGCCCGCAGCATAGCCTCTTTAGCCCAGTCAGCGTTGTCTTGCGTGACTGCTACAGCGTTATGAACAGATAGGGCTACGGCGGTTGTTGGGGCGCTAAAAATAATGTGGCGCAAACACACGCAAGTTGTCCGTAGAGATTTCTAGTGTGACCGGCAGCAGAGAAGAAGTAACAAGCACTAGAGATGTTGGCTCAAAAAAATTACGGTGACTGGATGTTAATAAGTAAACTTATTGAGAGGACTGTGGAAGACCGTATCTACATTCTTTCGGCAATTCCTCTCTTATCAACTCAAGCAACTCGCTAGATATACTCTGTCTCTTATACACATCTGACGCTGCCGA
>CAJXQP010000223.1 GCA_913058275.1 uncultured Gammaproteobacteria bacterium
TACGAGATCAGCCTCGGTCTCGTGGGCTCGGAGATGTGTATAAGAGACAGCGCTTTGATAAAGGCCTCTTGGCAAACGTCTTCAGCCTCGTGTGAATCGTGGATGAAGCGCCCAACTAGGGCCAATACTCTGTGCTGATAACGCAATACCAATAGGTTAAATGCGTTTTTGTTACCGCTTAAAACCCGGTCAACTAATTGTTGATCCGTATCCTCTGACATCTGTTCCAACTCCATTATTGCTGGGGTTCTAATACGACACTACAGGGAACAAATGCACTCATTCACACAGATAGACAGCGTGTTTGAGCAAAAGTTCTCGAAAACGGGCAAATTATGACAGTTTTATGTAGCCCAGATGAACTCTAACCATTATTGGGCTAGAGGTATTCAGTGTAACTGTGCAAGAATCCACGCTCGCTGCGGGCAAGCACATCATCTTGCCAGAAATAATCTTAGTAGGCTCAGCCTTTTTATAATCTTATAAGAAAAATAAAACCAATTAAATTAATTGGTTGGAACATATTTATGAACTCCTCGACAACTCAGAATCAACTACAGTTCGATATCTTGATCATTGGTAGCGGTGCTGCCGGTCTCACCCTTGCCCTGAAAACAGCAGATTTTGCCCGCATCGCCGTACTTAGCAAAGGCGACCTCAATCAGGGCGCCACATTCTATGCCCAAGGCGGCATTGCCGCGGTATTGGATGAAACCGACAGTATTGAGTCTCATGTTGCCGATACGCGTTCGGCCGGCGTTGGTCTGTGTCATGAAGACATAGTTGAGCATGTCGTCGCCGAAAGCGCTGAAGCGGTGAAGTGGCTGGTTGAGCAAGGCGTCCCCTTTACCACGAAAGAGAGCTTCGAGCGGGGCGAGAATAAGCTGATGCCACCAGAACTAAGCTCACTGCATCTAACGCAAGAAGGCGGCCACAGCAACCGTCGCATTATCCATGCCACCGATGCAACCGGTAAGGCGGTGTTCGAGACGCTACAGCGACGCGCTCAGGCTCACCCAAACATTGAGCTGTTGGCGGACTGCACCGCTGTAGATTTAGTGACACACAAGCGAGAAGACGGCTCTGGGAGCGTCTGCGTAGGCGCCTACGTGCTAAACCTCGAATCTGGCAGCGTAGACCTCATTAAGAGCAAGTTTGTCACTCTGGCAACCGGTGGAGCCAGCAAGGCTTACCTCTACACCACCAATCCTGACGGAGCCAGTGGCGACGGCATCGCTATGGCCTGGCGCGCAGGCTGCCGCGCAGCCAATATGGAATTCAATCAATTCCACCCCACTTGCTTATTTCACCCCCACGCAAAATCATTCCTCATTACCGAGGCGCTGCGCGGTGAAGGAGCCACTTTAGAGCTGCCCGATGGCAGCCGATTCATGCCCAGTTTCGATAGCCGCGAAGAACTTGCACCGAGGGATATTGTTGCTCGCGCAATCGACCACGAGATGAAGCGACTAGGCTGTGACTGTGTCTATCTGAACATCACTCACAAACCGGCTGAATTCTTAACCGAAAGCTTCCCCACCATTTATTCTCGCTGCCTAGAATTCGGCATCGATATAACTACCGATAGAATTCCTGTCGTTCCTGCCGCCCATTACACCTGCGGGGGCATCATGGTGAGCAAGAACGGCGAAACGGATATAGATCATCTGTACGCTATCGGCGAGACTAGCTTTACCGGTTTGCATGGCGCCAATCGCATGGCTAGTAACTCCCTGCTCGAATGCTTTGTAGTGGCGTTCGGAGCTGCAAAAGACATTCGGAGTAAAATCGCGTCCACAGCCTACAGCACAAATATTGAAGCCTGGGACGAGAGTCGAGTTAGTAAATCAGATGATGAGGTGCTCGTATCTCATAACTGGGATGAACTACGTCGCTGCATGTGGGATTTTGTTGGCATTGTACGAAACGATGAGCGCCTGCAGCGAGCGGAGCGGCGCATTAATATCTTGCGAGATGAGGTCCAGGACTACTACATCAAGCACCGTGTCACGAAGGATATGTTGGAATTGCGGAATCTGGTGCTTGTATCGGAGCTAATCATTGCCTGCGCCATCCAGCGTAAGGAAAGTCGAGGCCTGCACTTCACGCTAGACTATCCTGAACTGACGGCAAATCCGACCGACACAATTCTTAACCCCTGTACTTTCTACAAAGCAGCTACTTAGCCACCTACTTAATTATCAACTAAAGGCTGTCGGGCAGATCGAAACGAAGATAGCGTCGTAAGCGCCTATCCTCACTGCGCTCTAGGCTGTCGGGCCACAACACCAGATGAACGACCTTAGCCGCCTCCTTCTCAGTTTCGGGGCGAAAACTTAGCACCAGTAGAAACTCACTAAAATAGGTCACGCTAGGCAGCTGCATTTCCCATAACTTACCGAGGTGGCTCAAACTAGCGGATTGCTCGCCAATAATAAGCTCGGGTTTTGTTCGCTGCCTGATGCCTTGCCTGCGCACCGTGAATGTTCGAACCTGGTCTCGAAGATAGACTAGAGAACTCACAAGCACTGCGATTACTATGGCGACTTCTAGCAGTACCAACACATCCCCAAGCAGCGCAGATATTGCCGCCGTAAGGTGACAAGCACTAACAAAAAATAACTCCCAGCGAGACCAGCGCAGACTGCATATCACCATAGGTACTTAATCAACGATCTCCGGGGGGCTAAAAAGCCTGCCCACAGATTCCTTTCAATGACGTTGCTTAAGTCTAGTTCGAGTCGCTACTGTGCGCCAATATTTGCTGAATAATAGGTTCGAAGCGCGGATCGTTAGGCGCGCTGCGCTGCATCAGCCAAGTAAACAGATCCTGATCTTCCTCTTCGAGCAGTTCGCTGTATAACATTTGATCTGGGTGAGAAAGTAATTCGAAGACCTCGGTAGCGAAGGGAACGAGTAGTAGGTCCAACTCAAGCATGCCACGACGACTATGCCAAAATATTTCGTGTTTATTGAATTCCTGCATTTAGTCGCCATCTAATTAACTAGGCCGCCGAATCATTCGGCGGTGATGAATTATGCGGAAATTCGCGCACACTTGCGACAGCCGCTTTATGAAACACCGCAATCGAGTATCATCCTTACTATGCAAAACACTATTTATGCCCTTCACAACTACGAATTCATCCGCATCAGCGGCGCAGACAGAATTAGTTTCTTGCAGGGCCAGCTCAGCTGCAACACCGATCTTCTAAGCGCTGGACGCAGTCTAACCGGCGCACTGTGCAACCTCAAAGGCCGCGTTATAGCGGATTTTCGCCTCGTTGAACACAGTGAGGACATTATCATGCAGTGCGCTGCAGGCATGGCGGACAAAATACTCGCGACCCTGAGCAAATACGCCGTGTTTTCAAAGGTCGATCTCTCTCAATTGCCAAGTAAAGACAATTCCGCCCCCGTCGCTCTTGGCATTATAGGCAAAGGGATTGGTGCAGCACTTTCCATCCTAGCTCTAGATCTGCCTGAAAATAACGATGGCGTGAGCTCGTCGGCAACCAGTACAGTTGTTCGAGTTTCCGGTCTTAGTGAGCGCATCGAAATATGGATGCACACTCAAGTCGCAGCAGAACAACTGTTAGCTACACTAGAAGAAGAAAAAAGCGATGATCTCGAGCCCTGGCTTAGAGCCGACATTGAAGCGGGGATCGTACACGTGACGCCAAAGCTGAGCGAAGAGTTCACACCTCAACTACTCAACTATGACTTATCAGGGTTAATAGATTTCAAGAAAGGCTGTTACACCGGCCAAGAGATCGTTGCTCGCATGTTCTATCGAGGAACCGCGAAGCGTCGTCTGCAGCTGGCCAGCTCTAGCCATTGTATTAGTGAGTCTAGCAAGGTTGTAGTCAGAGCCGGTGAAGGCTCAGGGGAAGATATCTTGGTTTTCAGCAACGCCGGAGTCACAGACCCTCTGTTGTTAGCAGTCTTGCCCGTACAAGCAACTGATTCAGCGGAGCGCATGGCGCTCTCTGACAATGCTGAATCGGATGTCTGTATTCGAGCACTGCCCTATATGACGGACTGAGGAGTAAACACCTAGCTAGAGCACATTCTCGTTCTGGCTACTGAGGGACTCCCACAAACTGTCCATTCCGACGAAGTTCATATTCTCCATCATTTGAATAAGGTCAATACGGCGCTCAATTTCTTCTTCAGAAACCTCTTCACCTGCCAATATTTTCTTGTTTAGCAAAATTGCGTCGCCTACCCCTATCAAATACAGAAGCGCACTTGGGTCATCGTTCACACTACGCACGTGAAGGGAACTCACCCCGTAGGTAGACATCTTGTCCAGACACTGCTCTCTGTTGTTTATTCCGATAGCGAATTCGATAGGAATTAATCCGTCGCGTATTGCATCGCTAGATTATCTGGCTATTTTTTTACGGTAGTCCTTCATATTCATCACGTTGCACATGACACTTTCCTTATGACCTGCTGTCTCGGATGCTAAAAAAACTTTTTCAGGTACTGCTTGAGAGTTGGTTGTGTTGCTAGCCAACTCAAAGATTCTCTTGTGAAAAACTGATGGAGGATTCTGTCCTTAATGGAGAATGCCGGTCAACACATGGATTTTAACAAAGGGAAATTAGTTGAAAATTGGATATAGGGCATACTGATAAATGCAAAATTCAGGCAAATTTCACATCTGAAACGCGTTTCTATTGGGGAATACCGAAGGTGGAACCAGGGAAAGTTTTCTAACCAATATCGAGGGTCATTGAAGATGGGCAAGCTTATCAAGTTAGTGGGTCAATATCACCATCAACCCATCACTTTCTAGCAACCAACTACCGCGCAGGATCATTCTTACAAACTTCTGTGGCTGTCACTTCTAAGTACGCGATACAGCCTCGGACCACCTAACCAATAACAAAGAAAATGCATCAACTTGTCATCTAATAGAGTTAGGCCTTTTGCGCGCATGGACCTGATAGCTTTCGCTTCAGTGAGCTCGTCCATAAATTGGTAGAAGCTTTTAACCAGTTTTTGAATGCCTTCGAAACAACCGGAGGCTTTGAAGGAGGCGTCTTCGAAACCGTAGGGTTTGTTTTGTGGGGGTTCTGTGTTCATGGATTTGGGGGTTCTGGTAGAGGATTAATCACGTGTGGCAGAGTACTTTAGTTTAGGGGAGTGTCGGTTAATCAAAGTACTCTGTCCGGACAGGAGTCATTCGAAGTTTATCTTAGATAAACTTCTCTCCCTTCGGGCGGCGTTCCGCCGTGTACGGTGCTGCGCACCTTTGATTCGGTATTTGGCTTAGCCAAATTCCTCACCCCTTCGGCGCAGCCTTTGGCTGTCTGCGCAGCTACGCTCCTTTCGAACGGCTGTCTCTTATACACATCTCCGAGCCCACGAGACCGAGGCTGATCTCGTA
>CAJXQP010000224.1 GCA_913058275.1 uncultured Gammaproteobacteria bacterium
AATCCATACTGATCAACCAGTTCGACCAATTTCTCAAAACCGTACTCATCGGCAATGAAATCGACTACCAAGTAGGCTTGAAAATAGGCGAAGCCGAGGTCGGCACTGTTTTGTGCACCAGAGAACCCAGAATTCAAGTCGGCTACATGTAACAGCTTTTCTTGCTCGGAGGCGCGTACGAGATCCAGTCCCTGGCTTCTACCCCAGTAAGGCCTGCCCTCCCGTTCTTCATAGACCGAAATTCCCTCAGAGAGCCAACGCGGCATTCTATTGCCTGTCATCTGCAAGGTGATTACATGCATGAATTCATGCCAGACGATTTCCTGCCAATTTGCAGAAAGTGTATCGGGCGAGATCAGCGTTATCACCTTACCGAAGCAGATTCCGACCAGCGGGCCGATGTCCGGGAGTCCCACCGAGCGCACAGCAAAATCTTCGGATTTTTCGAACACCTCAATCAAGATAGGCCCTTCAGGTTCGAAGCCATACTTCGCCGTCAGTGTGACCCAGCTTTCTTCTAACAGAGGCTCAAGATAAGGCCAGAGTACATCAGCATCGTTCTCGCTCATGTGCACCTTGAAGTGCTCGCTCTCTAGAGTCGCATAAGTTTCCAAAGTATCGAATACCTTTAACATATTCGAGGTCAGCACATTGAATGGATCATTCTCGTAGCCTATCTCAAGATTGGTCTTGCCCTCTTCCTCTTCGCCCAGACGAATTAGATTACTTCCTAGCACTGTGTATCCCTGCCAATACTGAGGATCTGCGGCGATTGCGGCACGAGCGAACTCCACCGCCTCATCGAAAAGGTAATTATTACCGAAGCTGTCAGCAACATTACCTAGAAAGGTCGGATTATTTGGGCTGAAGGATTCAACCTGCGCAAGATAACCTTCGTAATCCGCGCTGCGTTCTTCTAATGCCGCTTGCGAGGCCAGTACGCTAAGTATTTTCAACGACTCCGGATTGAGGGCAAGTACGCGTTCGAAATAGTCCTGCGCCTCCTCCTCTCTCCCATTGACCATCAGCAGTTGGCCATAGGTTTCCATCGCTGGAATCGAATTAGGATTTATCGCCAGTGCACGCTGCAATGCCCGCTCGTCACCGACTACATTCGCCATCCCCACAAGAGCAGGTACATAGCGGCCATTAATATCTAGTGCTTCTTGATAGGAGCGCTCAGCATCGGAGGCATTGTATTTCTCTAAAAAGAGATCGCCCCACAGGGAATGTGCTTCTAAATTGTTAGGATTTGCGCGCGTTGCCTCATTGAAGAGGCTATTCGCGTCATGAAAATTACCCATCAGCCAGCTTGCGAGTGCCACCATGGCCACATCTTCAGAGGCGAACACAAGACCGTTGTTATAACGCTGCACAGCCTGATCCAAAATCGAGAACGCTATCTGCTTCTGCCCGACGAAGTCGAGCAAGCTGCCGTATTGAACCAAGGTACGTACAGGCGGCTCTGCCAATCCGGCGACAACCGATTCCAGTATCTCCAGTGCCTCTTTCGATTCGCCTACTGCTCGCTTAACTTCGGCAAGCTGCGTACTGAGTAATGGGAAGCTCGCATATTCATCGCCTTCGATCGCACTCTCAACAACGCTCATCGCCTCTTGATAGTTACCCATCATCGCGAAGGCCTTGCTTGCTCCCACCAATCCCTCGTTGCGATCAAGACCATCGGCCATCTGGAAGATATCGGTGGCCGCCGCATAGGAGCCTGTCATCAATAATTGCTCGCCGCGAAACAGCGGAGATTCACCCGTATTAGTCTGCCCAGAGTTCTGTGCAGAAACGCTGAACGCCAGACTCGCCAACAAAAATACGGCAGCTGTAGAATATTTCTTCGCCATAGGTTTATTATTCACTTGGTTCACCCGGGTTAACGACTTCATTGAATTGTCCTGTGGCTCTAGCTAGGTCTACCAGCAACACTTCCATCTGCTGCCAGTAGTCATCTTCTAAGAATTCTACCTTACGTCCTCTGAGAATAAAGACTGATCGCTCTAGATCCTGCATGCGACTCTTCAGCCCAATTGCCTCTGCTGACAAGCCGGCCGTGTCATCTATCAGATTGTCTATGTACGCTATTTCTGCCAGCCTGCCGTCGATTTCAGCAACAGTAGGATTCAGACTAAACAGCGCATCGCCATTGTCATCTAGGCCTGCATGCTCGGAGGCTAATCTACCTTGTTCCTCATAAAATTCTTCTACATTACTCTTGGCGTAGTTGAAAGCTTCTAAAATAGACACTCGATTGTTTTTGTCTCTATCGCCATTGCGATTATCTAGTGCCTCGATGAAGTAGTTGGAGAAGACCGGGTCGAATTTTTCTGAGGAGGATCGCGTAGATGAAACTACAACGCGCCCTTCACTAGATAGAGACGCTGAAAATCCGTAGCTCGCCGAAGTTGTGTTGACTATGACCATGTCCTGTTGGTCGAAGACATCCAACATGCCAGCAAATTGCCCGCCGGTTATATCTGGTCCGACGATATTAAATTTCGATTCTTCTTCTGCGCCACTGCCATGGCCAATTAGATAAATTGTTATCTGATCCCCCGGCTGAACCACTGATTGCAAACGAGCGAGTTCTTGTTGAATACCCACTAAGTCGCAGGCAGCATCGATTCTCTGACCACCGACTCCTTCCATTTCACCGCGGTCATACAATAAAGAGATCGTGTCGGAGCTATAACCATAGTCTCTAGCTAAAATATCGTGTAGTGAAAATGCCCACTGCCGAAACTTTGATTTATTCTCGTCACCGACCGTTGGGCCGGCAAGAATCACGGCGTACTTTGTTGCATTCGGCCTATCAAGAAAGAAATCATTCTCGGTGGAATCGCCCTGTGCGCTTGCGGCATTGGCAAGCAATACAGCTAAACCAACAGCGAAAGTTTTCAATAATAGAGTAATAGTTTTCATAAATTTATCTATGTTGCGCTCATCCGTTACGACAAACCTTTGGTTCGTCTGCTTACCCAATCCACGCAGAGCAATAGAACCAATAAGGCTAACAGCCAGGGTCGATCCCAAAGATCTATCTGCACTTCGCGAGAATAGGCATTCGGAGTAAATTCGATTGTATTCGCCAATTCGCCGGCTACCGCCAAGTTAAAATAGCTGCCGCCACTTACCTCGGCAATGCGAGCCATTAGACCGCTGTCGAGTTCGGCGTTTGTGTATTCACGCAGTGATGGGGTGACCACGAAGGCCGCAGTCTTCTCAGCGCTGGAGTCGCTGGTCTCTCCCGCGGCACTCGCCACATCTACTAGCAAGCTATAGACCCCTTCCTCTTCGGCTATGAAGCTTGCTCTATAGACACCGTCTTCTTCAATATCCCATTCCATCGGAGCATCGATAAATTCTTCGAGAGGGTTAGAAGTCTGCATCCACAACGTCGCGTCATTGTCCGCTTCATACTTGTTATTAAGCACGATCGCCCTTACATTGACTTCATCGCCAACGTTATAGAACTCCCGATCGAACTCAATAGTAATTCGCTCTGGGGCCGAGACAGCCAGCCAGCGCAATATCTGACGCCAGAGTATTTCATGGGACTCATCTGCCGCGGGTAGCATCATCTGCCAACGCCAGGTACTCGCGGTGGTCAAGGACATGCTGCGGCCCGAGCCATAGCGCTGCGATGCGAGAAGCGGAAGCGCTTGATTCTGGTATTGCAGCAAGGGATGCTCTATTAATACTTCCGCGCCAGGCTTAATCCGACCCGTTACATACGTACCCTGTAACTCAGGCAACTGTCTCCACAGCGCTTGATTCTCTGAGTCATCGGCGGATAGACGCAGCACCGGTGAAAACTCCCCATTGCTAGTGAGTCGCGGATAAAAGAGTTCTCCAGTAGGATGAGCACCGCGGCGAATCCCGCCACGCAGATGAGCAGGCAAGAAGCCTTCTTCGACAAGAGTAACAGGAAGAATATCCGCTATTGGGCTGCCAATGAATTCTTCGTCTACCATTCCACTCATCAGAAAACCGCCGCCACGTTCGGCAACAAAGTCTTCTAGCATTTGCAGTTGGTCAGCATCAAAGAAATCGAACTCTATGTCACCCAACACGATCGCTTCATATTCAAATAACTCCTCGCGATCCTCAGGAAAACCACTACTTAGTTCTGTAGCCGATTCGATACCCTGACGATAGTATTTTTCTGGCCCAGTTTGCAGATAGGTTGCCAAGCGTAGTGAATTATCACCGGACACCGCACGGCGTATAAACTTGTATTCGTTACGTGGGTGGCCCTCCAAATAAAGTATGTCCAGCGCTTCTTTCTCAGTGTTATCAACCAAAAAACTGTAACTGTTGTTCTTGTCGATGATCTCACCGGCCTGCAATTCGACATTCAGGTCATAGACAATCAAATCTGGACGCTCGGGCGTTATCTCTAGCTCAAAGCGGCGAGTCACTCCCTCTGCGCCTAAAATGACCACGTCGGAGACTACCTGAGTATCTCCGTCCATTATGGAAAGCTCGACTTCTTGCCCTTCATAGCCCTGATGATTTACGGCAACTTGCACATTAAAGACAGAGCCTTCCAAGACTGTCTTCGCAGCTCTCACATCGACAATGCCGATGTCTTGGGGAATGTCTTCCTGCCCTACTCCAATGGTGAATACTGGTATCTGTCTAGCACCAAAATCTTGAGCGGTAGCTAGAGGATCATCATCGCTATTGTCGGCGCCGTCACTGACTAAAATTATGCCGCCCAGGGGAAGACCGTTAAGCTGATCATCAACATAACTTAAGGCCTGATCGATAGATGAAGCGGTGCCTTCTTCGCTTAATTCCTCACTGCCCGCTATTCGCTGCGTCTGGTTATCGAAACGAAAAGTACGGATCTGGAAAGACTCAGAAAGTTCATCGAGCAGACCATTTTCATAGAGTTGTTCTGCTACGGCGGCCTGTCGTGTTTGCCCATCAGCAAGGTCAGCGATGGCCATGCTCTGAGAATCATCGATTACTACAGCGAGGTAAGTTTCTTGTGGCGAAACCTGCAGCGTAGTCACTACCGGTCTTAACAAACAGAACAGAAGTAGCACCAACACACTAGAACGTATGCCAATGAAGAAAGCCTTCCAAGGGGTGCTCAGCTGCCTCGTTGTTTTACGATAGGTAAACCAGACACCGATCGTGATCAGCACAACCAATAGCGCAAATAGCCACGGACTAATGCCGTAAGCAAAAGTGAATGTGCCGTCTTCGAGAGCCGTTAAAAAGTTAGGTTGTGAATATTCCATTGCTACTGATCTGTATTCGCTGATCCCTGGTTCTCAGACAATACACGATAGTATTCCTGTCTCTTATACACATCTGACGCTGCCGACGAATAGAGAG
>CAJXQP010000225.1 GCA_913058275.1 uncultured Gammaproteobacteria bacterium
GTTCTGCAAACGGGCCCTTATACTGCTGATTTGGGTGGTCATGCTTCAACTACCGAAATGGGCGAAATAATCGCCAAACTTATTTCTAATGGAGCCTAACTAATGACATTCAGTACTTTATTGAACCTAAACCGAAAAGATTTGATTTGTAATAAAAACTTTATTAATGGCGAATGGTGTGATGCAGAATCATCTTCAATCTTTGCTGTGGCTAACCCTGCAACTGGTGAAAATTTTGCTAACACTGCGGACAGCGGTAGTGCCGATGCACAGAAAGCGGTTGATGCCGCATACAGTGCGTTTCCCAAATGGCGTGTGGTCACGACTACACAAAGAGCCAAACTGCTTAAGCGTTGGCATACTCTTATTGTGGAGCACCGCGAAGACTTAGGTCGGTTAATGAGTCTTGAACAGGGTAAGCCTCTGGCCGAAGCAATTGGTGAAGTTGATTACAGTGCCGACTACGTAGAATTCTATGCTGAAGAAGCGGTTCGTACGTCTGGCGAAATCTTGCCATCGATCATGCCCGGTAAAAAACAAATGATCGTCAAAGAACCTGTCGGCGTTGTAGCGGCTATCACACCTTGGAACTTTCCTATGGCAATGATTGCTCGCAAGATTGCCCCTGCTCTGGCAGCTGGTTGCACTATAGTTGCCAAACCTTCTGAAGACACACCATTATGTGCTTTAGCTCTTGTTAAGCTTCTTGACGAAGCAGGTGCCCCTCCGGGTGTCGTGAATATCATTTCAGCATCTCGCGATAACACCCCTGAAGTTGTCAAGGTTTGGTTAAAGGATCCACTCGTTCGGAAAATAACCTTTACTGGCTCTACTGCAGTGGGGAAATATATTGCCCGGGAATCAGCTGAAACACTCAAAAAACTGTCGCTTGAATTAGGTGGAAATGCGCCCTTTATCGTATTTGAAGATGCTGATTTGGATGCAGCAGCAGATGGTTTGATGCTCGGCAAGTTCCGCGCCAGCGGCCAAACATGTGTCAGTCCTAACCGTATTTTCGTTCATAGCGATATTTACGATGCTTTTGCTCAAAAAATGATTGATCGCGTTGAAGTTCTCAAAGTAGGTCCCGCTAGCATCGAAGATTCTACAATTGGCCCAATGATTAACGAGCGCGCTATCGCAAAAATAGATCGTCATGTACAGGACGCTATAACAAAGGGCGCAAAAGTGCTCGCCGGTGGAAAGCGAGTTCAAAATGAAATTGCACATGGGACAAACTTTTATGCCCCAACAATACTGGGCGATGCAACTGAGGATATGGTTATCTTTAGTGAGGAAACCTTCGGTCCTGTTATGCCGCTAATTCGCTTTGAAGATGAAGATGCGGTTATTGCTCAGGCTAATAATACTTCCTATGGACTAGCATCCTATTTTTATACCACTGACATGAAAAGAGTGGAACGAGTATCTGGCATACTGGAAGCAGGGATCATCGGTATAAATGTGGGGGCTGCCGCTAGCCCCTGGGCCCCGGTGGGAGGTACCAAGGCTTCTGGTTATGGCCGCGAGGGCTCGCACTATGGTATTGAAGACTATATGCATATTAAATATATGTGCCAGGGTGAGCTTGCGTGAGTCACCCGCCATTTCCAGACCTATAACATAGCAGTAGTAGAGAGCAATTAATGTCGCGCTCCTGCCCAGTAAAGCAAAATAACTCGATCTCACCATAGCAAACGGCAGATTTTGTGCTCGGCCAATAGTAAGCTAATATTTTGATATAACATAAATACTGAATACGAATGGGGGTTAGTCTGATGAATCTTTCAACTGCGGAATCTGACACCTCTGATAGGGCTCTCACGCCATCGGAGACAGTGACCAAAAAAACGTATTGCATCCATCGATGTCATGCGCGGCTTGGTCATCCTGCTGATGGTACTTGACTACGTCAGGGAACGTTATTTCTATCATCTCAATGTGTCCGATCCGATGGATCTAGCGACCGGGGCACACTGATGCAGAACTTCGACAGAGACTTTCTTGAGATCAAGGACTACACAATTTTTTCACTAATATTGCAGGCACTATCATAAGAATCGCACTGACCACCGCACTGTTACTCCTGACAGCAGTACAAAGCTACTCTGCAGAACTCAATAATGGAGTCCAGGCCTCCCTGTCCTTTGATGAACTGGAATATCACACAGAGGATGAGTCGACGGCCTGGTCGGCCAACTTCTCAATGGGCACTGATACACACCAATTTAATCTGGTATCCGAGGGAGAGCGCACTAGCGATGGACTGGCGGGGCACGAACTGCGGGCTCACTACACAAAGGCTCTTTCATCGAAAGTAGGCGTCAATCTGGGCTGGCGTGGCGATCTCCAGCCCAGTTCCAGCCGGGACTGGTTTTTACTCGGCGTTTCTTGGGATGCGCCGTTTGAACTGGAAGCAGGAAGCGCACTGTTCGTGGGAAGCGGCGGTAGATTAGGATTACGTCTGGAAGTGGAGCGCGGCTTCCAGATCACGCCCTCCTTGCTACTGACGCCAGAGGCCAAAGTAAATTCCTATAGCGAAGATGATATACAAACCGGTATCGGTTCAGGCTTATCTGAGTTGGAGCTTGCAATGCGCCTAGCCTACGAGGTCTCACCATTATTCTCCCCTTATATCGGGATAATCTGGAGGAGGCCCTACGGGAAAACCGCCGACTTCGCGCGCGCTGAAGGCGAACACAGGGGCAATGTGCAGTTCCTGATGGGTGTCAATTTCGCGCTTTGACTTTTGGAGATGAACCGAGTAATCATGAAAGTAGAGTGTCACGAGTATCTGGCAGACTGGAAGCAGGTATCATCGGCATTAATGTGGGGTCTGCTTCTAGCCCCTGGGCCCCAGTGCGTGGTATCAAGGATTCAGGTTATGGCCGCGAGGGCTCTCACTATGGTATCGAGGACTATATGCATATTAAATATATGTGCCAAGGCGAGCTCTAGTGGCTGCGCAGGAGCACAGGCGAGGTAATATGGATTCTTACCCTATTGAGATCGATTTTCCTGATATCTCTGCTTACAGTGCGGGGAATTCAGGCGTTCCTTACCTATACCGCTTTAATAGTGGTTCGCCAGGCCCGCATGTAATGATTAATAGTCTCACGCACGGGAACGAGGTGTGTGGTGCAATCGTCGTAAAGGAATTGATCGACCTTGGCCTGCATCTTCGCCGTGGAAAACTGACACTATCCTTTGCTAATGTAGCAGCCTATCAAAGCTTTGATCCGGCAAAACCTGACCGGTCCCGTTTCGTGGATCAAGACCTGAACCGTGTGTGGGCCTCAGCTGTGTTGGATGATTTGTCCCTTGATTCTGTAGAGTTGCGCCGGGCTCGGGAACTTCGTCCGGTTATAGATACTGTGGATCAGTTATTGGACATTCACTCAATGCATGAGCGCAGTGAGGGGCTGCTGTTATCAGGCCCTTTGCAAAAAGGTATCGACTTTGCCCATCGTGTTCGTCTGCCAGGAAATGTCATTGTTGATAAGGGGCATGCCGAGGGCTGTCGATTGCGGGACTACGGACCGTTTGGGGATAAAAAACAGACACAAAATGCGCTTTTGGTTGAGTGTGGTCAGCACTGGGAAAAGCGTGCAGTCTTGATGGCCAGGGCTTGCACGGCCCGCTTTTTAACACAGTCCGGTGTTATTGACCAGGCTGACCTTCCTGAACGCTGGTGGCAGGAAAATGCGCCTCAACCCTGTACTATTCGTATCACGGATGCCGTGGTTGCCACGAGTATGAATTTTCGGTTCACCGCTGATTTCAAGGGACTTGAATGCCTCCCGGTCGCCGGTACCGTTGTCGGCTGGGATGGCAGTAAGGAGATTAAAACCCCCTACGATAATTGTGTGCTGGTGATGCCGTCCTTGAGACAGTTGCAGCCGGGCGTAACCGTCGTGCGTTTCGGCGAGCCCGATACACAAAGTTAGTCTATTCAGTAGCCCCTGACACGATTAATTTCGCCTCTCATTGCCTCTCATTGCCTCTCCTGTGCAATGGCGAAGTACATTCTCCAGCAAGGCTGTGCCTCCCGTGTCAGTTTGCGTTGTGCCTGCGATGTGAGGCGTCATGATTATGGCGGGGTGTAGTCAGAAGAGGCTAATTTTCAGCGGAAGGCTCGTTTTGCATTACATCGAGCGTTGCCACCTGTAACTGACCGCTGTCAAGGGCCTCCAGCAGGCCCTGTTCGCACAAATGCTCGTCTCGACCCATGTGCACCAGGCCTATCTGGCTCTTGTGCGCCGGGACGGAGGACTTCGGGTTCCATGAAAGAGCGCGTTGTTCCTACAGGCACTGAGGTATTCTGCGATGCAGTGTCAGTGTAGCCAGCGTCACATATTTTGCCACGCAGTCAGCAATACCAGGGTCAAGCATTCTGACAACTTTCACGGCCTCAGGAATTTCAGAGATATCGAATTGATCGACACCTGCACCAATAGAGAAAATCACGCGCAGCTTGGGAAACATCGCCAGAAAGTTCTCGGGCAGCACCCAGATGATCAGGTACTCAACCTCCGCGGGGTCTCCCTGTTCTGAACAAACGTGAAATTCAAGATCTGGAATAGTGCTCTTGAATCGTCGCTGCAGTTCAGACCGATAGGAAATTGAAATGTAAAGGCTCCTGTTATATTGCAGGCCATCCGGCAGTGAGTTGTTTCAGTGATCTATTTTGAATAGTGACTGGAGCGGGTAGTGCCGTCTCACCACGGGTGACTTCAGTACAACATAGCTGAAATATTTTTCGATACCGAACTCCTTTTCCAGAACTTCTTCCATCAGTTCCTGGTAATGAGCGATTCCTCGGGTTACAAATTTTAGTAAGTAGTCATAACCGCCGCTGACGAGGTGGCACTCAATGACTTCGTCTATGGTGCTGATATTTTTCTCGAATCGAAGAAACTCCTCACGGTGATGGTCGCCTAGTGTTACCTCAGTAAAAATCATACAGGTTTCGCCGAGTTTCTCCATAGCAATATAGGCATGGTAACTGACGATATACCCGAGTTTTTCCAGACGTTTCATACGTGTCAGACAGGGGCTGGCAGAGAGCGCGACTGCCTCTGCGAGGTTGGTATTCGTAATCCGACCATTACGCTGGAGCTGCGCAAGTATATTTATGTCTATTTTGTCCAGTTTAGTATCTGACATGGATAAATCCTCCTCGTCGAGCCTCTAATTGTATTAAATTCTATTTATGGTTACCATCAATCTATTGCCGTTAATATTTGATACTGCTCAGGTGTCAATGCGGGTAGACGTTC
>CAJXQP010000226.1 GCA_913058275.1 uncultured Gammaproteobacteria bacterium
CGAGATCAGCCTCGGTCTCGTGGGCTCGGAGATGTGTATAAGAGACAGATCCTGAGCTACCTCAAAGATTTTCATCAAAAACAAGCTAATCAACAAGGTATCAGTGAGCCCGCTCTCAGTCATGGTGTCGACTTCGCAAGTTCACACCTGCTTTTCCACGGCATACTGCAGAGCCTGTTAGATTCGAACGCAATCAAACGCACCGGCACGCTCTTGCACCTGCCAAGCCACAAGACCTCGTTGAGCGCCGAAGAAGAAGCCTTCCTCGAACAGGTGCGGCCCCTATTACTAAGGGCAGGCTACGTACCGCCGCGCACGCGCGAACTTGTGGAGATGACGAATATCCCTCTGATGTCCCTAGAGCGAATCCTACGCGAGTCAGCGAAGGCAGGCACGCTGATCAAGGTTGCGGAAAATCGCTATTACCTACCGGAGACCATCATGATTCTGGCCGGCTTTATAGAGCAGCTAATAGAAGCTGAGAGTGACGAGGCTGGATTCTCCGTTATACAGTTTCGCGACGCCTCCAAGATAGGCCGGAACCTCTGCATCGAAATCCTCGAATATTTTGACAGCGTTGGCTTTACACGCAGAGACGGCAATAGCCGTTTCGTTCGCACCAACAAGGAAAATATATTCGGGAAGTGAGAGCAGGCTTAGAAGTGGGTCTAGAGATTTTCTAGGCGAGCTTTGACGTTGAACATGATTAGTCCAACGGCTGCAACTTAACTGGCAGACTCATATAGCCCTTTACGAAACTGGAGTAAACACGCTCTGGCTCACCAACCACTTCTACCTTGTGAAAACGCTTCATAATCTCTTCCCATACGATAGTGAGTTGCATCTCTGCTAAGCGATTTCCCATGCAGCGATGTAGACCGAACCCGAAGGAAAGGTGCTGCCGAGCATTCGCCCTGTCGATTAGAAATTCATTCGCTCGCTCAATAGATTCTTCGTCACGATTGCCAGATGCATACCACATGACAACTTTCTCGCCTGCCTTAATTTGTTTGCCGCCAAGCTCGGTATCGACAAGCGCTGTGCGGCGCATATGAGCTAGCGGTGTCTGCCACCGAATTATCTCAGACACCATGTTGCGAATCAGACTAGGATCCGCGCACAACTTGTCATACTCGGCTGGGTTTTCGTTCAGAGCGAGCACGCCACCAGAGATAGAGTTTCGAGTGGTGTCGTTACCACCCACGATCAATAGAATTATATTCCCCAGATATTCTTCCTGGGGCATATCACGAGTAGCTTTGCCGTGCGCAAGCATGGAGATTAAATCATTGCCCGACTTTTCGTTAACACGCTCGTTCCAGAGACGGATAAAATAGGCGAAGCATTCCTGCAGGGCTTCCCAGCGTTCCGTCTGATTGCTAACGACCCCTCCGCCTGGAATTGCCGTTGCCGCGTCCGACCAGAACGTCAGTTTACTTCGGTCCTCGAAGGGAAAATCGAATAGCGTGGCAAGCATCTGTGTAGTGAGTTCGATCGATACATGTTCGACCCAATCAAATTCTTCATCGATCAGCAAGCCATCGAGAATTGTGCAGACTCTCTGCCGGATCAAGCCTTCCAAGTTTTTAAGATTCGCTGGCGCTACAACATCCTGAACTACCCGGCGCTGCTCATCGTGTTTGGGTGGGTCCATAGATATAAAAGCGGGAAGCGTAAACTCTTCGAAACTATCGACGATACCGATAGTTGGTTCGGAAGAATAAATATGCGGCGATGTATCCACCTCCATAATATCCTTGTACTTCATAACCGACCAGTAAGGACCAACAGCAGATTCTGGACAGTAATGAACTGGCTCTTCACTGCGAAGGCGTTCCATGAAAGGCAGAAACTCATTCGCTCGCCAAATGCCAGGATGGGATAGATCGATCTTCTCGATTGGCATGGCATAGGGATCCTTTCCTACCATGCTCCACTTGCTTTTGGACTCTGTGCCACTCGCTATATCTCTCATACTGCCATCCCCCCACAGGATCTTAGTTTTTTACTGATTCAGCTTTTACCGGAAGGCTCAAAAACCTAGAATTGAAACTCAGGCGTGGTAACAACCAAACCATCTAATTCCTCAGTCACCTGAATCTGACAAGAAAGCCGAGAGTTATCTTTGCGGTCAGTGCTCAGACTGAGCATAGCTTCCTCAGTAGGACTAAGCTCGCCCACCTTCCCCAGCCACTGCTCATTAACATAGACATGACAAGTAGCACAGGAACAGGAACCTCCGCAGTCTGCATCGATGCCCGGCACACCATTCGTTACAGCCGCCTGCATTACTGACCCCCCTGTAGCTACCTCTACAGAGTGTTCGCTACCGTCATGCTCGATGAATTGTATATTTACCATGAAGCCAAAACCCTTCTCTACAGGAAAAATCGAAGCCGCAACAATACCAAGGAATCCGAGCCAACAAAAGACGGCGTAGCCATTTGCACCCAATTTAAACACTGCCAGCTGCGTAGTATAGAAGGCCTCCCTCGGTACAATGAGGCAAGTTTGTTCCATTTGGGAGGAATTCACAGCCTTAGCCTCGGATCAATCCAAACAGGCGCCAGCATTCATGGTTCTCCTGGGGGTGTATCACCAAATTTTCTTGAAATTTCGAGCCTCTAGGGTTAGTTTAAATTTTTTGTATCAATATCCCACCGTTATTCCGACGGTGACTTGGAGCACACGATGATTAAGCGAATTCTTAGGGCACCCTGCCTTGGCCTAGGCATGTTCCTGCTTGCCCCTGCTCTACTGGCACAAGACAGCGCCAACCCACGCACAGAATATGGCCAACCCGATATTCAGGGAACCTACACCTTCAGAACACTGACACCATTAAATCGCCCACCGGAGCTCGCTGATAAAGCGACTCTCACTGCTACTGAGGTGGCCGAATGGGAACAATTTGAATTACGGCGCCAGAACCGCGACCTGATTATCGATTCGGTCGGGGGCGCAGGCTATCCGCCGGGGGTGATCTCCTACAATAACTTCTGGTACGAACGAGGAACCAATGCCCTAGGCGACTATCGAACATCGCTTATCTATGATCCACCCAATGGCCGTCGCCCACCTTTAAATGAGGCTGGACTTCTGCGCCGTGAAGCTCGAAACCAAATGCTATTCGAAAGCGCTGGGCCTGAAGGCCGAACCACTGTCGATAGGTGCCTAACTGGTTTCGTCGCTGGACCGCCGATAGTTCCCGGTGGCTACAACAACAATATGCAAATCGTCCAGACAAAAGATCAAGTGATGATCCTGAACGAAATGGTGCATTCGGCTCGCATAATTCCGATCACCGATACGCGTAAAACCAAACAGTTGTTATGGGAAGGTAATTCCGTCGCCCATTGGGAAGGAGATACCCTAGTTATTCAGACCAAGGATTTCTATCACGACTACAACGAAGAAGGCATCTCCGATCAAGCTGTTGTCGTCGAGCACATCACCCGCATCGATGAGAATACGCTGGACTATGATTTCACCGTTGAAGACCCACAGTCATGGGATCAGCCTTGGTCGGCCAAGTTTCCGCTGCACTCCTCAGCAGATCCGGTCTATGAATACGCCTGCCACGAGGGCAACCATGGTCTGGTTGGTATATTAGCCGGATGGCGGCGCTACGAGTCTATGGGCATGAATGGCGACGGTACGGAGCTTGGAACCAATGACACTGTCGCAGCTGATGAATAGATTAGCGACATAGCCATAAAGTGCTATAGCGAAGACGACAAGAATTGTTGCTGCAGGTTGGAGAGATCAATTGAATCGCGATTATCAGTATCAGGCCAAGCAGGTCCAGGCGATCACTATTCGCCCATTTTCATTTGATTTTCCGGATGATTTAGACCCGAAGTGGGTGCCTAGTAATATCGTGCGCTCCCACTTTTTTAATGGGGTCTCGTTGACAATGCCCTATTTGGAACCCTTCCTAGTAAAAACAATGCGTGAGGCGGCCGGACACCTTAGCCAGCCAGAGCTGCTTGAAGACATCCGTGCTTTTAATGGCCAGGAGGCAAGCCATTACAAGTGCCACCGGCGGTTAAACACCTTACTAAAAACAAATGGCTACCCAGAGTTTGAAGCGGTCGAAGCACGGCTAGATACCGCCTACAAAAAACTGTCTACGCGAAGCCTGCGAACTAAGCTGGCTTATAGCGCAGGCTTCGAATGTATGATCAACGGATTTACCACCTGGCTAATTAATAAACGACAGCAATTATTTGCCGGGGCGAGCCCACATATTGCATCCTTCTGGTTGATGCATATGATCGAAGAGACCGAGCACAAAACAGTGGCGTTCGATGTCTATATGGCCTATTCAGGCCAGTATTGGCCGCGGGCAATCGGCGTCTTTCACGGGTCATTTCACGTGCTGCATTACGGCATCATAGGCATGTTCACCGCACTAAAAAAAGATGGCACTCTCGGCGAGTTACAATGCCTGACAAAAATCATTCGGCATTTCTTCTCTTTGTTGTGGAATGTTGCACCGTTTCTGCTTCGCGCCCTACTGCCCTGGTATAACCCTAGACGTGAAGCAGACCCAGAATGGATGAGGCAGTGGGTGGCTGGACACGCCAAGCTTTCGGCAGATGATCGCCTACCACTTGTTGACACCAGCGATCCTGAAATGCCTGTTCCATTCATACAGTAGGCGCCAGTATAGAGGGCAGTATGAAATGTCGATTCATCTGCTCATTGCCAACTCTCTTTCAATCAACTCATAACCTACACAGGAAGTGATGCATGGAACGTTTACAACGAATAATGATAGGCAATGGACTGTTGGTGGTTCTCGCTTCCATGCTCGCCGGCTTCATGCTGATGTTCGGCCTGCTGGGGGGGTTAGAAATTTGGCCCGGCAACATCCTCTCGATACCCACCTATGGAACGACTGAAGGCTGGGTAAGAGCTCATTCGGGGGGAGCGATGAATGGCCTTCTACTAATGGTTATTGCACTGGCACTCCCCAAATTAAACCTTAGCGCTAACATGCAGCATTTATAGCAGAGTTAATCGGTGGCCTAGGCGTTATCTTCTCATTAGTCTATCTCGCATCTGAGGTACGCAGAAGCACCAAACAATCTCAGCGGGACTCTATGGCTTTGCTAACGGCGAACCGAAATAATGTATCACGTATCGGACAACCCCGAATTGGCATCCATTGTTTGGCGCTGTTTGGCGGGAGCCCGAGTTCCCGCTCACCAGTGGGCTCAGTATCTGTCTCTTATACACATCTCCGAGCCCACGAGACCGAGGCTGATCTCGT
>CAJXQP010000227.1 GCA_913058275.1 uncultured Gammaproteobacteria bacterium
ACCTTAAAGATCCTGTGGGCTTCATTCCGAGTCTTGCGATTCATCTTGATCGCAACGCGAACGAAGGGCGATTGATCAACAAGCAAAAAGAGCTGCCGCCTATTCTGCTGCAGTTAGATGTAGATGAAAAATTCAACTTCGAAAATTATTTGCTAGGGTATTTGCAAACAGATATGGGTTGTCTTGATGCTAGCGCAATTCTTTCTCATGAATTATTGCTCTACGATACACAAGCGCCAGCATTAGTTGGTCTGCGTAAACAATTTATTAGCAGCGCTCGTCTCGATAACTTACTGAGCTGTTTTGTCGCGCTTCATTCTCTAATTGAAAGTACAGATGAAACTGCTAGTGTCTTAGTTTGTAACGACCACGAAGAAGTGGGTTCGGTCTCAGCCGCAGGGGCAGAAGGGCCTTTCTTAAAATCTGTATTGCAGAGAATGCTTGAGTCAGACAATAAAACTGACGGAGGCAGTGCCGCTAGTTTCGATAGAGCGATACAGAACTCGGTCCTGCTCTCTGTGGACAACGCCCACGGTGTCCATCCTAATTTTTCAGATAAACACGATAGTGCACACTCGCCTAAGCTCAATGCGGGCCCAGTCATCAAAATCAATGCGAATCAACACTACGCTAGCAATAGCGATTCTATAGCACTGCTAAAATCGATCTGTAATCGTCTGAACATAAGCCATCAATTGTTTGTCGTGCGTTCAGATATGGGATGCGGCAGCACCATTGGTCCTATCACATCTGCTCTGCTCGGCATTTCAACAGTTGATATAGGGATTGCGAGTTTCGCGATGCATTCTATCCGGGAGAGTGCCGGGGCGGCTGATGTCGAGTCTACGGGCGCGCTAATTCAGGCATTTTACGACCGTTAGCTATCTCTGCTTCTTTAAGTCTTTAATCAGAAAGCGTGTTGGATTGAGGCTTGCCGCTATGTCGCGACTCAGCGGTAAATTCTCGTTAGTTATTAAGCTCGCTAGGAATTCAGCACTAAGCGGACAGCTGGCAAGCCCGTTCGACCCGTGCGCAACATTCAAGTAAAGGCCAGCGTAATACTCTCCCGTGGAAGTAAACTTCGCCTTCGCGTTCCTTGCAAGCTCAGCATAAGTAATGCCCATCTTCTCTAGATTCGGGGCCATACCAACAAGGGGCATGCGGTCGGGGGAGTTGCAGCGCAGTGATACACGCTCAGCGATTGCGTCCTTACTTAAGATGTCAGCATCAGCGAAATTAGTGGCAGCAATATCTATGTTTTCCGCAGTATCGGCAGGAAGTGCTTGTAAATCATCGCTGTTAGCGTAGCTGGCAGAGAGAAGGTGCCGTCCCCCGTTGTTAGGGAATATCGTACGACCACCGCTGACTATGCTTTTGAGTTTGTCGCTGTTTTCGTTGCTGGTTATCTCTGTGGTTTGTCCGCGCAAAGCTTGCAGTGGTAAGCCCGCACATTGGACTAGCTGTGTTGCACTATGGCTATTGGCGACAACGACAACGTCTGCATCAATTAGCTGCGCCTGACTTGCATCCACTCGCCATTTTTCGTCCGATCTATTCAGCTCAGTGACCCGAGCATTAAAAATGCAGTGTATGTTTGCGTGTGCAAGATAGGCGGCGCATAGAGAGGAGGGTTCCATTGCCCCTCCGGATGGAAAGAGCCAGGCCTCTTCCGTTAATGTTATTCCAGCCTTGCTCGATGCCTGATCTTTGGATAGTAGTTGCACAGTTTGATTCGAGTAAAGTTTCTGCAATTTTTCCAATTGAAGCGGGTTTCGCTTGTTCATTGCATTCGACAATTGCAGCACGCCGCAGGGGTTCCACGCCAGGTTACGGTGCCGACTGATCTGCGTGAATTGCCGCAGTGCGAACAGATAGGCGTGTAAGAAGAACCGTGCCTGGGGCGAGGGCGCGTTAAATAGCCGGCAACGCAGTGCCATTTGGACATTTCCCGATGCGCCGCTTGCGGGCCCACCACCGGCGTCTACTACAATTACTTTCCATCCGCGCTGCGCGAGGCTGTGCGCTGTGCTGCAGCCGGCCAGACCTGCGCCGATGATGACGGCAGTTTTTCCTGCGAAGTGCGGCTGTGGAAGATTGAGCCAAGGAGAGTCTAAGCTGTGTGGCATTTCATTCTCTTTTTGCTTGCTCTGTATTGGCCCAATCTCGATCGCAGGCATAGTCGCGAATAAGCAGTGGCGTTTTCTGCCGAAGCCTTCAATCTTGCTCACGTCGAAGCCAGCATTCTTAAGAGCGGTGCGTACCTTTCCAGCAACGCTGTAACTACTGAGTGTAGTGTTCTCATCGCTGCAGCTAGTAAGTAGATGCATGAGAGGCTCTTCCCAAAGTTCGATGTTGTTAGCGGGTGAGAACCCATCCAGAAACCAGCACTGTATGGGCGGGCAGGCGTCCATCATGCGCCGGTTCAGCTGCTCACGGGCATCACCATAGTAAACATCTAGGGTAATTTCATTGTCGAGCCGGAGGCGATGGCAGCCTTCACTATGATCTGTGTATTGCTCCAGTAGCTCATTGCTTTGGCTGGCAAGACCCGGCCAGCGCTGATGTATTCTCTGCATGTGGGCGAGCGTTAGAGGATGCTTCTCGAAAGCAATGTAGTGTAGGCGCGCTGGTCGCTTTACCAATTCCTGCCAAAGCTTCATCACCTGTAGAAAATTGAGCCCGCTCCCGAATCCGAGTTCGCCAATATGGAATACCTCATTGTGGCTGTCATCTTCCCAGCGCTGCCTGAGCTTGTTCGCTTCTAAAAAGACGTGCTGACTCTCCGCTATAGCATCCTCTCGTGAATAATAAATATCTTCAAACTCGGTAGAGTAAGGTAGGCCGGACTTAAGCCAGGTGATTTTGGCGTTCTCGATTTTCATCAGTGTGATTGTTCTACTGTTGTGCGCCGGCGCTGTAGGCTGGCTCGCGAGCTTGGATGAATGCTGTTGGAATCAGGGCAGAGCTTACACGCTTTCAAGATTTGCCAACAGCTTTGAGCATGGCACCAATGCGAGCTATTGCGAGCTGACATCTTGGGTGATTAATAAGGTAAAATACTGCTTTTGCTCGCGTAGCACCTACGGAGCGCATACAGGATTCAGTAAGATGTTGGAAATTAATAGTCTGCTTGGGGTGTTAAAGGAGTTAGGTGGCAGAACCGATAGTCTCAGGGGGTATCTTTGACTACGAGACTAAGAAGGAAAGGCTAACAGAGGTTGAGCTAGAACTGGGTGAGTCGTCTGTTTGGGATAAGCCTGAATACGCGCAGGCCCTAGGTAAGGAGCGTTCAAATCTAGAGGCTGTCGTTGCGACCATCGAGAAGATGGACTCTGGTATTGCTGAAGTTGCAGAGCTATTGATGTTGGCTCAAGAAGAATCTGATGAAGAGCTCTTCGATGCGGCAGGCAAAGACCTTGAAGCTCTACAGACCAGTTTAGGAAAACTCGAATTTCGTCGCATGTTTTCTGGTGAGATGGATGAGGCTAGTGCTTACCTCGATATTCAAGCAGGTTCCGGCGGTACTGAAGCTCAAGATTGGGCGGAGATGCTGCTTAGAATGTATTTGCGCTGGGGTGAGAGCAAGGGTTTTAAGGCAGAACTAGTCGAGGTGTCCGGCGGCGATGTTGCTGGAATTAAGAGTGCAACGATCTTGGTCAGCGGTGAGTACGCCTTCGGTTGGCTGCGCACAGAAACAGGTGTGCATCGTCTAGTTCGTAAATCGCCATTCGACTCAGGTAGTCGGCGTCATACTTCATTTGCCTCCGTGTTTGTATCGCCGGAGATAAATGATGATATCGAAGTGAACCTCGATATGTCGCAGGTTCGTATAGATACCTATAGGGCTAGTGGTGCAGGCGGTCAGCATGTTAATAAAACTGATTCTGCTATTCGCCTGACGCACGAGCCTAGCGGCATAGTAGTTCAGTGCCAGAGCCAGCGATCGCAACACAAGAACAAAGACGCGGCGATAAAGCAGCTGAAGGCAAAGTTGTATGAGTTGGAAGAATTGAAGCAAAAAGAAGAGATGCAGAGTGTTGAAGAGTCCAAAGCTGACATTGGCTGGGGTAGTCAGATCCGCTCCTACGTTTTAGATCAGTCGCGCATCAAGGATTTACGCACCAATGTAGAGATGACTAATACTGGCGCCGTACTCGACGGTGATCTAGATAAATTTATCGAGGCGAGTTTAAAGATGGGTCTGTAGTTAGAATGTAAGTGAGGCTCGTGGCAGTGAATATAGAATAACTAGAATTGATTCAAGGGATACAGGAATTCAAGGCAAATGACTGAAGAAAACCAGGACGAAAACAAGCTAATCGCTCAGCGTAGAGAAAAGCTAACGGCCATCCGTGCAAAGCGAGTGGCGTTCCCTAATGGGTTTATCAAAGAAGACACATCGACTGATTTGATCGAAAAATACGAGTCTAAGACTAAGGAAGAGTTAGAAAGCCTAGCCGTTACTGCGGTTATAGCAGGAAGAATAATTCGCATGCGCGGTCCCTTCGTCGTATTACAGGACGGAAGCGGTCAGATGCAGGTCTATATTAATAACAAGTCATTCTCTGATGAGCAGGCCGAAGAGATTAAGTCATTCGATCTAGGCGACATAATCGGTGTTAATGGCGCGATGTTTAAAACCGGAAAGGGAGAACTTACTCTTCGTGCTGCCAAGTTTGAATTACTTACTAAGTCGCTGCGTCCTTTGCCGGATAAGCACAAGGGACTTACTGACACTGAGATGCGTTATCGTCAGCGCTATGTTGATCTTATTGTGAATGAAGAATCCCGCAATACCTTCATTATTCGCACACGTGTGGTCGAAGCCATTCGTCAGTACCTTATTAAGCGCGAGTTCATGGAGGTAGAAACTCCCATGATGCAGGTGATACCTGGTGGTGCCTCAGCCCGTCCCTTTATTACCCATCACAATGCCCTAGACCGTGATATGTACCTGCGGGTTGCCCCAGAGCTTTACCTTAAACGGTTAGTTGTGGGTGGCTTTGAGCGTGTGTTTGAAATTAATCGAAATTTCCGTAACGAAGGCTTGTCTACGCGCCATAACCCAGAATTTACCATGCTAGAGTTCTACTGGTCCTATGCTGACTATCGCGACCTTATGGACTTAACCGAAGGTATGTTACGCCACATTGCTGAGTCTGTGCTGGGTAACAGCAAAGTCACCTATCAAGGTAGCGAATTTGACTTTGCTCAACCGTTTAAACGCATCTCGGTATTTGACTCCATTTTGCAC
>CAJXQP010000228.1 GCA_913058275.1 uncultured Gammaproteobacteria bacterium
GTCTGCGAGCGGCACGTACACCGACACCGACCGCGATGCACTCAATCTTGAGTTCGGCGCCCTGATGGATGAAATTACGCGAATAGCGCAAAACACCGAGTGGAACGGGCAATCAGTCCTCAGGGGTAATGTCGCGGTCACCGCGGAAAATAACGGCTCCACGAATGACGTAGTCGAGACACATACGATTCAGCTGGGGTCCTCTTCCGGGCAAACCATGGCTTTAACTATCAACACTTGGGTCCCTACAACGACAGCAGACAACAGTGAGTCCGTCGTAAATGCCGCTCTATCCACTGATGGTGCTGCAGATGCCTACGGAACTGCTGCGTTATACGCAAACGCAGCCGATGCGGACACCGTGGCCTCAAAAAGGATCGGTATCGATACAGTGGCCGAGGCTGGGATAGCAATAACGAACCTGGATTTAGCGATTAACGGCGCAGCAGCTGAGCGCGCTAAGTACGGTGCTTACATGACTAGGCTCCAGCATGCGTCAGACAATCTGGCGAACATATCAATGAACACGTCAGCGTCGTTGAGCCAGATAGCTGACGCTGACTATGCAGTTGAGACTACCGAGCTAGCACGCACGCAGATAATCTCACAAGCAAGTACCGCCATGCTCGCACAAGCGAATCAGGTCAAGCAGACGGTCCTTGCGCTATTGCAGTAATGATAGGATAGTTTGCAGGTCAGCCCATTTTTGCTGTCCTGCAAACTAGCATGGATACTCAAGTACAAACTAATTTAGGAGGGGAGTATGAGTTCAATGGACGTCAGTTCAACACCAGCGGAAAAGGCCTCTCCAACCCTTCCCAACCCCGCGGCAACCCCAAAGGTCAGCACCGAGGTTGAGATAAAGAAGGTTGCAGAGGCTACAGCGAGAGTTGCGGCAGAAATTAGCGATCAAAAGAATCACACTGCTCAAGAAATGCAGGACCTGCAGTCTGACTTGGAGGAGGCCATTCGTGCGCTCAACATCAAAATGGAAGTTAAATCCAGCCACCTTAATTTTAGTGTCGACGAGATTTCCGACCGAGTCATGGTTACCGTCACGAATAAGAGCACGGGTGAAATTGTGAGGCAGGTCCCAGCCGATGCGATCCTTAAAGTCGCTCACAATATGGAGGCCCTTAAGGGCGTCATATTCGACGAAATGTTTTAGCACTCTCGCGCCCCCTGATAGCCATGCAATTAGGGGGCGTAGGGAGGCTAATCATACTATCCGGCGTTAATATCTATAGCCCCCTCCCCTATCTCCCCAGCTGTGGCCTGACAACAGCCAGCTCACTAAAAATTTTCTGTTACCACATTCGATTCCGCGAATAATGACGAAAGCATTGAATGGCACTATACTGGTTTTCTCCTATATTTTTAATGAAGCGACACTGATAATTTATGAGCGCCAAACTCATTATTCTGCTTCCAAACTCTGCTAGGTGTTTCTCCCTAGGTGCGGCAATTATCGCCTTTTTAATCTTTTCGTTTACTGCGCTACCGACCGCCAAAGCTCAATCAAACCGATTTGAAGCAGGCGTCGCGGCGAAAGAGCGAGGTCAGTACCTTACCGCTATCCGCTCCTGGCTCCCCTTAGCTGAAGACGGGATGGCTGATGCACAAGTTAATCTGGGGCATATGTATAACGAGGGCTTCGGTGTAGACCGGGATTTGAGTACCGCATTATACTGGTACGAACGCGCAGCAGAGTCAGGCCTCGGGGAAGCAAAGTATAATCTTGGCTTGCTTTATTTTGACGGCGACGGGGTGCCGAAAGATTTAGTCACTGCTATCACTTTATTCCGCGAGGCTGAGGAACAAAACATCCAAGAAGCGTCATACATGCTTGGTGTGGCAGCTCTTTCGGGTGACGGGGTCCCTATTGACAAAACCGAAGCCAGGGAGCGATTCGAGAGAGCAGCTCTGGCAGGAATACCCGAAGCGCAACTGGCCTACGCATCGGTAGCTCAATCAGGAGAGGGGGGAGAGCCAGTCAGCTCTGGCTTTTTTGGCCTATTTGGATCCAACAAACCCCCGGAGGGCCGCCCTGTTGTCGCCTACGTTTGGGCGCGCCTTGCACAGATCAACGGCCTTACCGCCCCTGAACTCACGCAAGTGCTGGAGGTCGCAGAGATCATGCTCACCACCCCTAAAGAGGAGGCCGAAGGAGTGATTACAACCTGTCTCGCCAGCGAGCTATCAAACTGTCCTACCGCAGACTAGTTTGGCGTGAAAACCACCTCCATCCGCCTATTGCGAGCTCTGCCAGCGGCCGTCTCATTACTCGCGACTGGGGCAGTATCGGCGAAAGCTGACATGTAAATATCGCCCGGCCTTAAATACAGTTCATCTAGGAAAAATTCAGTAACCGCAGCAGCTCGCGCAGACGATAAATCCCAGTTGTCGCTATACCTTCCACCAAATGCCAATGGCGAGCTATCAGTATGCCCCTCAATACGTGTTATACCCGCAAGGGGAAGGAGTGTATCGCCTATCTGGTTAAGTAACTCAACAAAGTTAGGCCTAAACAATGCAGAGCCGCTCGAGAAACTCTCATCGCCTGCTATCGTGATTACGACTGTCTCCTCTTCTCTCCTAACCTCAATCAAACCGGCCCTCGTTTCATCAGCGAGCGAGATCAGTACCTCCCTATAAGCCTCAGCTACCGTATCGACTTCCTGTCTCGCAACCGTTGCAGTGGTTACGGCCTGAGTACCATCGAGCACTTCTATTACACCACTGGTTTGTGACTGAGCTGCCGCCACTTGTAGAAAGACTTCAAGCAAGTCGCGATCCAGTCGACCCTGGTTCATGGCTCCGTCTTCAGAGTCGCCTTCACCAGCGCCAATGTCAATCAGCTCAACCACTACTCGATTATTCTCAATCCTGGTCTCTACTTTTCCTTCCGCGATCTCCTTCGACAGACGCTGCTCAAGAATCTCAAGCGCGTTTGTCGCCTCTGTCGATCGCTCCTGCGCTACGTCAGGCTCTGACTCTGGCTGAGGTTTATCTGTGCGCTCTTCTTGAATTATGTCAAATACTTGCGGATCTACTTGGGCTGATCGGAATTGTTCCATGACCACATTTTCAGCTGTAGCCTCCTGAAAAAGAGGAACCTCCCTCTGGACACCAAACGTGGACGCCATAGATTCTTCTAAAATACGGTATTTTTCAGGAGTGACAATCGCGATCGATATAAGTATGACGAAGAAGGCCATCAACAAAATAGCCATATCTGAGAAGGTGCCCAGGTAAAGAGGCGCAACCTGGGGGCACGGCGGGCACTCTTCTATCGGTTCATCTGGAGTAGGTATCTTGTTCTTAGCCATGTCTGTTCATTGCTCCACAATAAAATCGGAGAGCTTGATCTCGATGCGACGATTTAGTGCCCGGCCTTCCGCGGTTTCATTAGTCGCCACAGGAACGGTGTCGGCAAAACCCACTATGGAAAAACGCGCGTTCTCAAGGGTCGGCCGCTGAAGGAGCTCGGTAGTGACATTACTCGCTCTTGCGGCAGAGAGATCCCAATTCGACCGAAATTCGTCGCTGAACGCGATAGGCTGGTTGTCCGAGTGCCCTTCGACTCGCACCCTTCTAGCAACCGCTTCAATAGAACGCGCAACATCAGCCAACAGCAACTGAAATTGAGAAGTCAGATTTGCCCCGCCGGACTGGAAAGAATTCTGGGATGCGATGCGAATGATGATCTCATCATCGATTCGCTCAACCACAAGCCTCCCATTTTGCTCCTGACTCTGCAGGCTGCTGCGAACTTGCTCAAAACGCTCATCTGCGATTCGCTCTCGTTCCTCGCTATCGTCTGCTGCACTATTTGAGACTGCAAATACATTCACTTCGCGTATCAGCTCAGACTGAACCTGAGCAACAGTCTCTGATACCTGAATAATAATCTGAGGTACAACACCCGCTCGACGTTCTAAGGCCCCCTGATTGGTTCCTGCAGCAGAGGCAGCTGTATTCACTTCAACGACCAGAGAATCATCTTCTATTTTTACTTCAACTTCACCCCGCTCAATCTCGTTTGCAAGAACCGCTTGAAGAATCTCAAATTCACGTTCGACGTCATACTTGTCATCAAATTGCTCCGTGTTTCGAAGCAAAATAACACCATCAGACTCTTCGGCCTTTTGTCTCATGGCATCAGACAGATCTGACTGAGAGTCGGCAGGCGAAAAGGTATCAACTATAAGGGAGCGCGCCGAGGGCGGCTTGATATTTAAATTGATGGTTTCAACACCAAACGCTAACCGCATTGAACCGCTAAGCTTTTGAAAACTTTGGATATCAAATTGGACCATAGACAGTAGCAATACGAAGAAGGCCATTAGAAGAATGGCCATATCAGAAAACGTTGCCATCCAGACTGGAACGCCCATTGGGCAAGCGTCGCACTCTAAGGGCGGGGGCCCCGTGTCTAATTCAATTTCAGGAGGAATTACCTCGGCGCCCGAGCCTACTGCGTCGAACTCTTGAGCTTGGGCAGTATTCATTATCTAGCCTCTACTAAACCGGAGCTGCACTAGGCGGTGACGGTATTTCGTGCGCGCGGCGCGACATAGGCATTCAGCTGATCTTCAAGGACTCTGGGATTTCCGCCAGCCTGGATGAACTGTACCCCCTGGATAATGATTTCGCGGTTAAGGCTCTCAAGATCAGATTGCACACCCAGCTTGTTCGCGATAGGTAAAAAGACGGCATTAGCTAAAAATGCGCCGTAGAGTGTTGTAAGCACGGCTACTGACATATTCGCACCGAGCGTCGCCACATCATCCATATTTGCCAGCAAAGCCACAAGCCCGACAAGAGTACCGACCATCCCCATGGCGGGAGCAACCTCACCCATATATGCGATGACCGAAATACCGTGCTTGTGTCTCAATTTCATAGCCACCAACTCGGAGGAAAGAGTTTGCTTTACAACGTGAGGCTGCGCGCCGTCGACCAGCATGCGTATTGCCGTGGCCATAAACGGGTTAGATATTTCTTGCGATTCAAGCGCGATGATGCCGTCCTTACGCGCGATAGTGGCTAAATCTACAATTTTTCCTATTATGGAGGTAGGAGGCTCGATTACGCCAACGAAAGATCTGTCTCTTATACACATCTGACGCTGCCGACGAATAGAGAG
>CAJXQP010000229.1 GCA_913058275.1 uncultured Gammaproteobacteria bacterium
CACCTCTCTATTCGTCGGCAGCGTCAGATGTGTATAAGAGACAGGCGGAATTGGGATTGAGGTCGTCGCGCCAGAAGAGTTCGTTGCCCGATTGAATGGACCAATTATAACGCAGCAAGACCCGTCCTCTGTTCAATCCCTCTAGGAAACGATTTACCTTCTCGCTAAGCAAGCTATCGTATTCAGGCACAGGGTCATGAATGAAGTCCACAGTCTGGCCAATCTTCTCTTGCAGAATCCAGTTACTAGGCGAGCAGACGCTGGCGGCCGTCATCACGTAGCCGTTTTTTTCCTTTTCCAGCAGGCAAAAATCTTCTGGCACCCATAGCGAAGCCTCCCAAAGATTCTTATCTTCTATTTTCCATGTGAGTTTCTCCTGTTCATGAATGAGTTGATTGCCTTTCCTGGAATAACTTGACTTAGGTTTTGTTAACAGATGCCGTAAGAGGAAATCATGAAATTCGCATTGAGCGGCTACCGAACCTTGAGTTTGAGCAAAACATTCCTCGCTTCGTGAAATCCCCAGCTCTGTCTTGTGTCTTTGAAAGACGTTTAGATCTTTGGCGGAAAATATCCAGTCATCTCCGCTACAGTTCTCAAAACCTAGGCGCAAGACAGAGGTCTGTTCTTTTTCTGGCAAGTAGATTGGAACGTTAGAGCTGTCGAGTTGCATCGCTGTCACCATTAGAAGCAAATACGTTAAGCGAATTAACTACTCCTCGCAATAAATAATCCTAGGTATCTCGGAAGGTAATCATCGAAATTGCTGTGATAGACTCGGCTCAATGCGCTTATTCCTTCTGCTATTACTCGCCCTCCCACTGCTGCTGGCTTGCAGTTCATCTCCTGGTTCCTCGACGTTAGAGTCGAGTACTAGTGCGGGTGTTCGCGAGTTGACCGTGCTGTATAGCAACGACGAGCATGGCTGGATGGAAGGGCGAGAGTCCGGCAGTGGAGCCGCAGATCTTCTGGGTTTGTGGCGTGAGAAGGAGGGCTATAGCGAAGGCGGGCCCTTTCTCTTGCTCAGTGGAGGCGATCATTGGACAGGGCCGGCCATCTCAACCTGGTTCGAAGGCGAGGGCATGGTGGAAGTGATGAATACCATGGGCTATGACGCTAGCGCCATTGGCAATCATGAATTCGATTTCGGCCTAGATAACTTGGAACAGCGTATCCGTCAGGCTAGCTTTCCTTATCTGGCGGCCAATATTCAATGGAAGGCTAGCGGAACTCTGCCATCTGAATTAGGTATTCTGGCGTTTACCACAACCGTGGTGAATGATCTGACCATCGGAATTATTGGGCTGTCTACAATTAACACGCCAAGCACTACAAACCCTATTAATATTGTTGATCTCTCTTTTCTAGATTATGAGAGTGTACTGCGCGAAACCGTGGAGCAACTGGAGGCGGAGGATCCGGACCTCATCTTCGTCGTGGCTCACGTCTGTATGGCAGCGTTACGCCCTTTAGCTGCGGCTGTGGCCGATCTGGATATTAGCCTCATGGGAGGCGGGCATTGTAATGAGCTTGTTGCAGAAAAAATGGGCGAGACTATTCTTCTTGAAAGTAATGGTCACTTTCGCAGTTATGCGCGAGCGCATTTTGAATACGATCTTGGCCGGGATAGTTTGATCAATTCCAGCTTCTCGACTGAGAAAAATGAGGCGGGCAGCAGTGATGACGAGGTAGCGCGGCTTGTTGCAAAATGGCGCGCAGCAACCGAGGTGGAGTTGAACGCGCTGTTGGGTTTCAGCTCGCGAGAGTACCTGGCAAACGATGATCGATTGCAACGCGCTGTGGTCGAGAGTTGGTTACAGATCGATAGCGCTGCTGATTTAGCTATAAATAACCGACTCGCTTTGCGTGCGCCGTTCCCGCAAGGAGAGGTGACCCTTGCCGACGTAGTTGGATTGCTGCCCTTCGAAAACACAATCTACGCCGTGGAATTAGGTGGTGCGGAAGTCTTGCAGGTGCTTGCGGCAGGGCAGGGCCCATTTGTTACAGGCCTCATTCGCACCGAGAATGAATGGCTGCTCGCTAAGACGGGAAGGCTAATCGATACAGGCCAGACCTACCGCGTATTGATAAACAGTTTCATGTATGAGGGGGGCGCGGGATATGATGCCATTGCAAAATTCGATTCGGCCGGTTTCGATACTGAGATACACTATCGACAGCCTTTAGTTGACTGGCTGCTTGATCAAGACAGTTCTACAAACAAGCCCCTTACACTGCCTTAGGGCGGAGAACAAAAGAGTCTAGTCGTCCATGGATTTATTGTTAGTTTTACAAGCGCTATTCGGTATTGGAGTCTTTGTTGCAATTGCTGTTGTTCTTAGCGAGAAGCGCACGCTGCCTGGATGGCGACTTTTAGTAGCCGGCTTGGGCCTGCAATTCCTCTTTGCCTTTGCTGTATTTAATCTCAATTTTCTGCAACAAATGCTGGGTCTAATAAATAGAGGCGTCAATGCTGTAGTGAATGCAACCGAGAGCGGCACGCTGTTTATCTTTGGCTATCTTGGTGGCGACCCGCTCAATGTAGACTATCCGTTTTCCATCAGCGAGCCTGGCGCCACAATGATATTGGCCTTCCGAATTTTGCCGCTGATGCTAATGTTCACCGTCCTCTCGGCAATCCTCTGGCACTATCGCGTCTTGCCAATCATCATCAAGGGCTTTTCCCTTGTTCTGCGAAAGAGTTTGAATGTGAGTGGAGCGGTTGGATTTAGTAGTGCCGCGAACATTTTCATTGGCATGGTTGAGTCCCCCGCACTAATTCGTCCCTATATAGCCGTGCTAACGCGCAGTGAACTCTTCGTTGTAATGTCTTGCGGCATGGCCACCATCGCAGGTTCGGTCATGGTGTTCTACTCGATAATCCTACAGGGAACCTTGGATGATCCGCTGGGTCATATCATCACGGCTTCGGTTATCAGTGCGCCGGCTGCAATTATGATCGCGCTGATCATGGTGCCGCAATCGAGTGCAGCGACCAGCGAAGAAATACAGCTGAGTGTCGAGTACAAGAGCCTGATGGATGCGATCACCAAGGGCACCTACGATGGCGTGCGTCTAATGGTGAGTGTGGGTGCAATGTTATTGGTGTTGGTCGCTCTGGTGGCTTTGTTAAATAGTCTTTTCTCGCTAATTCCGTTTCCTGGGGACGACCCGCTTACTCTGCAACGGTTGTTTGGTTATGTGTTCGCACCGCTCACCTGGCTGATGGGCATACCCTGGTCCGAGGCGCAGATTTCAGGCTCTCTTATGGGGACAAAGACTGCGCTGAATGAGCTGTTGGCATTTCTGGAGCTGGCCGAATTACCAGCTGGCAGTCTCTCCGAAAAGTCGACGGTAATTATGACTTACGCGCTTTGTGGTTTTGCCAACTTTGGCAGTTTGGGTATCATGATTGCGGGGCTGAGTGGCATGTGTCCGCAGCGGGCAACGGAAATAGTAGAGCTCGCTCCTAAATCACTGATCTCGGGAACACTCGCTACTTGCATGACCGGTGCCATCGCTGGCCTATTAAGTTAATCGCCCCTGAGACGGAGCAGTGCATACTGCCAGCCAACTCAAAATTGCCTGATTGGAGTCTAAGCCAACTACACTGTACCAACACGCACTGGCAAGGACTCCGGCATGTTACAAGGTGCAACTTGGTTAAGCGGCCACGAAGTCGCGTCTTGGTATGCGCGCCACCGTCCCGAACAAATGCTGCTCTATCAGGTTGTAAAACAACATTACCCGCGGATTCTGGTCCAGCTTGCCGCGGAAGATAGGTTCCTGCTCGAGTATGTGCAGCAGCAGTTCACTGATTACCTGAAGTGTGGCCAACTGGAGCACGGCTTTGTCAGGGTGCGCTGTTAAAGTTGTCACACTGTAAACCATTCCACCCAAGCCAGACTCGCCACCAGGCTCCAAGTGTATAGCCAGGCTGACCTGATTCAGTCTTCATGCTGGAGTGGCAGCCAAAGCCCGTCAGCGGATAAGCTGGAAGGGCTGTGCCGTTCATTTCCCTTGCTGCAGTGTCTTAGAAGCGTCTGTCACTCACCTGCACTGGCAGTGTGCGCTGTGAACTCAAGACGCCTTACAGTATTGGTACTACCCATGTAATATTTGAACCGATGGTTTTCATTGCTAGGTTGGCAGCCTTGGTGCACAAGCCCAGAGTTAATCTGACTCGCTTACATAGTGTTTTTGCCCCCAACAGAAAACACCGAATTCACGTTACACCAGCCGAACGAGGCAGGGGGCGAAAACAGCAAAAGCCACAAACCTGAGATGAGAAAACACCGTACAGCGACATGCATCTATGACCTGGATGCAAAGGTTGAAACGTGTGTTCAACATCGATATCGAAGTCTGTGAGAAATGCCAAGGCCTAGTCAAGAACATTGCCTGTGTGGAAAACCCGGCGGCCATTGAGAAGATTCTAAAGCACCTTAAAGTGTAGGCAATATCAAACACTCGAAGCAAAGTGATCTTTTATACTAAAAAGGGCGTTGTAATAACGTAACGGAGTACGATTATGCTTTGCTTCTCGACCTTCTAATAAGCAAGACATAGGGATAGCTGACTTGCTAGATGTTTTAGAGAAATTTTCTATTTAAATCTAAGTCTTAGTAATTTGGAATAAATAGAGGATAGCACTGTGAAGTTCAGCATTATAGAGAGCGAATTTGAGTCAGTATGGCGATTAAAAAACGTATAGCTATAATAGGAGCAGGTATATCGGGTCTAAGTGCCGCGTACCACCTGCATGATGAATACCAAGTTACGCTCTTCGAGAAAGAAAATTATTTCGGTGGCCACACCGATACGCATCAGTTGGTAGTAAATAATCAGACAGTAAATATTGATAGCGGCTTTATTATTTTTTGCCGAAAATTCTATCCGAATTTTTGTGCGATGTTAGATTCAATTGGTGTTGAATCGCAAACTACCAATATGAGCTTTTCAGCGTATAACCGACAGTCCAATGTGGTCTATAACGCGGCCAATCCGAACAAGCTATTCTGTCAGCGCCGTAATTTATTTAGCTTCAGTTTCTATCACATGATCTTCGATATTGTTCGGTTCTATAAGACTGCACCAAAAGCTGTCTCTTATACACATCTGACGCTGCCGACGAATAGAGAGGTGTAGA
>CAJXQP010000230.1 GCA_913058275.1 uncultured Gammaproteobacteria bacterium
TCTATTCGTCGGCAGCGTCAGATGTGTATAAGAGACAGACAGCGGGCCATCTGGTCGGTTGTTCTGTTACATTTTTCCGGCTATTAGCTTAGGTGGAGATACGACGAATAACGGTTTAGAGGCATAGAAAAGTGGATCAATTATCTGGTGGTGAGGCGCTACTACGCGCTCTGCACGATGAGGGCGTAGAAATTATATTCGGTTATCCTGGTGGAGCCGTATTGCACATCTATGACGCGATCTTTAATCAAGACAAGGTCGAGCATATTTTAGTAAGACACGAGCAGGCGGCGACTCATGCTGCAGATGGTTATGCCCGTGGCACGGGCAAGCCAGGCGTGGTGCTAGTGACTTCTGGTCCCGGCGCAACCAATGCGATAACAGGCATCGCGACAGCCTACATGGATTCAATTCCCATGGTGGTTATCTCGGGTCAAGTAGAAAGCAGAATGATAGGTACCGATGGTTTTCAGGAGACGGATATGGTGGGTATCTCTCGCCCTATCGTGAAACACAGTTTCATGGTCCAGGACCCAGCCGATATTCCGCTCATCGTTAAGAAGGCATTTCATATTGCCACAACTGGGCGACCTGGCCCGGTTGTTATCGATATTCCGAAAGATATAACTGATCCGAAGACGAAATTCGACTATGCATACCCTGCTGATATCAAGATGCGCTCTTATGCAGTTCCTGCTAAGGGTCACTCGGGTCAAATTAAGAAGGCGGTAGATGCGTTGATGGCGGCGAAGCGTCCCATGATCTATGCCGGTGGCGGTGTTATTCAAGGAGAAGGTTCCCAGTTATTGACGCAGCTTGCGCGCAAGCTAGGTTTTCCGACCACAAACACGCTAATGGGATTGGGCGCCTATCCTGCATCAGACAAGCAATTCTTAGGCATGTTAGGAATGCATGGCACCTATGAAGCGAATATGTCGATGCACTACAGTGATGTGCTTCTGGCGGTAGGTGTTCGCTTCGATGACCGGGTAACGAATTCGGATGTAACTAAATTTTGCCCAGATGCAACTATTCTGCACATAGATATCGACCCTGCCTCCATCTCCAAAACTGTGGTTGCAGACGTTCCAATTGTTGGCTCGGTGACATCTGTTTTGGAGGAGATGCTTGCGCAGATCGCTGCATCGAAACAGACTGTTGATGCTAAATCATTGAAAGTCTGGTGGGATCAGATAGAACAATGGCGGGAGAAAGATAGTCTCGCCGTTACCCCTTCGGCAGATGGAAAGACCATCAAGCCACAGGAAGTTGTCCAGGCTGTGTATGAAATAACCAAGGGCGATGCCTATGTCTCGACTGATGTGGGTCAGCATCAGATGTTTGCTGCTCAGTACTACGGTTTTGACAAGCCGCGTCGTTGGATCAATTCCGGTGGCCTTGGAACTATGGGTTTCGGCTTTCCGGCAGCAATGGGTATTCAGCTTGCGTTCCCCGATGCAGTTTCAGTGTGCATAACCGGCGAGGGCAGCTTTCAGATGAACCTGCAAGAGCTTGCAACCTGCATGCAGTATAAGTTGCCAGTAAAAATTGTTTGTCTTAACAATCGTGCCTTAGGCATGGTGAAACAATGGCAGGACATGCAGTACGGCGGAAGACATTCGCACAGTACTTATGAAGAGTCATTGCCTGACTTTGTAAAGCTGGCTGAGGCCTACGGACATGTAGGTATTCGAATAGAAGATAAGTCCGAGTTGGATGCGAAGCTTAGAGAGGCGTTTTCCCTGACGGACAAGTTAGTGTTTATAGATGTCTTGGTGGATCCAGAGGAGCATGTATATCCGATGGCCATTAAAGGTGGTGCAATGAAAGATATGATTTTGAGTAAATCGGAGCGAACTTAATGAGACGTATAATTTCAGTTCTGATGGAAAACGAACCTGGCGCTCTATCTAGAGTTGTTGGTTTGTTTTCACAGCGTAACTACAACATCGACTCTTTGACGGTTGCCCCTACTGAGGATAAATCGCTCTCGCGCCTTACTTTAACGACCAGCGGAGACGAAAGACGGATAGAGCAAATTACCAAACATTTAAACAAGTTGGTTGATGTGGTTAAGCTCGTCGACCTCACGGAAGGTGCTCACATCGAACGCGAGCTAATGCTGATCAAGGTTAAGGCTTCGGGTGCGCAGCGCGGTGAAGTGAAGCGCACCACGGATATTTTTCGTGGACAGATTGTGGACTTAACAAATAGTGTCTTTAGTATTCAAATGACCGGCACAAGCGACAAGCTCGATGCGTTTATCACGGCACTTGGTGAAAGCATCGTGTTAGAGGTTGCCCGCACCGGAGTTTCGGGAATATCTCGTGGAGAGAAGATCCTCAGTCTTTGAAATACAACATTGAAGTTCCGTAACAATGGGGCGCGTGCTGCCGATGTATAGATAGAACAATGAAAGTTCTAGATCTCTAAATTAGCTGCGAAGAATATTTAGCAGACATAAAAAAAGGGCCTAGGCCCTTTTTTTATGTCTGCACAGGAGAGAGTTTAGTCCTAGACTAGTTTCTTCATGGCCGTCATGTACTTGCGCAGTTGCTTGCCGACAACCTCGATCGGATGAGAGCGAATTTCATCATTCACGCTGATGAGCTCGGCATTGTCCACGCCCATATCCGAAATCTGCAAGCCCTTGCCGATTACGTCCGTGTCCACAGTCTTCATGAAGTCCTCTAGAAGAGGCACGCAGGCATGAGAGAACAAGTAGCAGCCATATTCAGCTGTGTCGGAAATTACCTTGTTCATCTCGTACAGCTTCTTGCGTCCAATTAGGTTGGCGATCAACGGAACTTCGTGGAGTGACTCGTAGTAAGCCGATTCTTTGATGATGCCACTAGAGGTCATTGACTCGAACGCAAGTTCAACGCCAGCCTTAACCATGGCGACCATGAGGATGCCATTTTCGTAGTATTCCTGTTCTGGAATATCCATATCGCCAGGGATAGACTTTTCGAAGGCCGACTCAGTAGTAGCCTCTCTCCAGCCTAGTAGCTTGGCATCGTCATCGGCCCAGTCTGCCATCATACCCTCGGAAAATTTCCCGGTGATGATATCATCCATGTGCTTCCTATATAGAGGCGCCATAATGGTTTTAAGTTCTTCGGCGAGTGAATTCGCAACCAGCTTTGAAGGGTTGGAGAGGCGGTCCATCATGTTAGTGATGCCGCCATGCTTAAGGCCTTCGGCAACGACTTCCCAGCCGTGCTGAACCAGCTTAGAGGCGTAGGCAGGGTCGATGCCTTTCTCGACCATTTTGTCGAAGCACAGGATAGATCCGGTCTGCAGCATGCCGCATAGAATAGTCTGTTCACCCATTAGGTCAGATTTCACTTCGGCGATGAAGGAAGACTGCAACACACCTGCTCTATGTCCGCCGGTTGCTGCAGCGTAGGCCTTGGCTATATCCATGCCTTCGCCCTTAGGGTCATTCTCAGCGTGGACAGCTATCAATGTAGGTACACCGAAGCCGCGCTTGTACTCTTCACGTACTTCAGTGCCTGGGCATTTTGGTGCAACCATCACTACAGTGAGATCTTCGCGTACCTGCATGCCTTCTTCGACTATATTGAAGCCATGAGAATAGGCAAGGCATGCGTCCTTTTTCATAAGAGGCATTATCTGGCTGACGACAGGGCTATGTTGCTTATCGGGTGTTAGGTTTAATACGAGATCCGCGCTTGGGATTAGTTCGGCGTAGGTGCCTACCGTGAAGCCGTTCTCCGTAGCATTCTTCCAAGAGTCGCGCTTCTCGGCTATGGCAGCATCTCTAAGTGTAAAGGAAACATCCAGGCCGCTATCGCGCATATTGAGCCCTTGATTTAGGCCCTGGGCTCCACAACCCACGATAACTACTTTCTTGCCGTTCAGTTTGTTTACACCATCGCTAAATTCGCTGCGGTCCATAAAACGGCATTTGCCCAGCTGGTCTAGTTGGAGGCGCAGGGGCAAGGTATTAAAGTAATTCATGAATCCACTCCGATCTTTTCATCGTAATTAGTAAATGGTTTGTATTAGCTAGTTTTTTAAGCGAGCTGAAGACTTATTTTCAGTGAGGCGCGATCATATAGCATCCGTAATCTTGCGTAAATATTATCTTCTATAGGGGCGCTGGGTGCGAATAAAGAGGGAATTAGTCCCCCTGCGGCTGGAATTGGGCTGTATAATCACGAATTGTCCTAAATAGCTGAATTCAGTAGGAAAGCATGAGCGAAGAAGAGCAGGATACACAGTCAGAGGGTTTATTGCCCATCGATGAGCACGAGGAGATCGTATCCGAGGACGGCCGTAACGTGCGTCGCCGCGGGATCTACTTACTACCGAATATGATGACCCTGGGGGCACTCTTTTCGGGCTTCTACGCTATAATTGCTGGCATGTCGGGAAATTTCGGCGAGGCCGGTTGGGCGATTATGATTGCTGGTGTTCTGGATGGTTTAGATGGCAGAATCGCTAGGTTAACAAATACCGAGAGCGCCTTTGGTGCACAGTTCGATAGTCTCTCAGATATGGTTTCCTTCGGTGTGGCGCCGGCACTCATTATGTTTAGCTATGCCTTTGCGCCGCTGGGTCGCTTGGGTTGGGCGGCGAGCTTCATTTATATGTCCTGTGCTGCGCTGCGTCTGGCGCGGTTCAATGTGCAACTTGGAAAGGTGGACAAGAGCTTCTTTGTGGGATTGCAGAGCCCGCTAGCAGCGGGCGTAGTCACCTTCCTTCCATGGGTTGGCTACAAGTATGGCCTGGAAGTTACTCCGCTGGTTGCCTATCTGTGCGCGATATTGACTGTATTTATGGGCTTTCTCATGATCTCCAACTACAGCTACCCCAGCTTCAAGGAGCTGCAGTTCAAGGGGACAGTCCCCTACATGGTATTTGTTTTTGTAGTTATAATGTTAGTCGTGGTGGCGCAGAACCCACATGAAGTATTGCTAACAATGGCTGTGGTCTATGCGCTTTCTGGTCCCATCATGTGGGTATACAAAAAGCGGCCAGCGAAAGCTGCTTCGCTTGAGGCGCCAATTAAAGGTTCAGCCAAAAAGGCTTCGAATAGTAAGAAAGCTCAAACCGTTAAACCGAAAACAGAGAAATCAAAAGCATCTGTCTCTTATACACATCTGA
>CAJXQP010000231.1 GCA_913058275.1 uncultured Gammaproteobacteria bacterium
CTATTCGTCGGCAGCGTCAGATGTGTATAAGAGACAGAGCTACAAGTACTAAGCAACAAAATACAAAGCACTAAGGAAAGCTAAACTATGGATTCATCTAATCCATCAAAGTACAGTATCGAATTTTTCCCACCTCGTACCGAGGTGGGTGAATCGAAACTGGATACTGTGCATGCTCAGCTGAGCAAGTTGAATCCCGATTTCTTCTCGGTAACCTATGGGGCTGGCGGCTCGACCAAGTCGGGAACGCAGCAGGTGGTATTGCGTTATCAAGCAGCCGGCTCCCAATGTGCTCCCCATCTTTCCTTTGGCGGTTCAGATGAAGAGGAACTGCGTCAGCTTTTGCAGACCTATATTGATGCAGGCATCAAACGCTTAGTCGCCTTACGCGGCGACGTGCCCTCTGGTGTCGGCGCGGCTGTGCAACATCGCTATGCAAATGAACTCGTCGAGTTTATTCGGGCTGAGACGGGCGATCACTTTCATATCGATGTCGCCTGCTATCCCGAGGTGCATCCGGAATCAAAGAGCTATAGCTCAGATGTAGACTTCTTTAAGCGCAAGGTAGATGCCGGTGCAAACTCGGCCATCACTCAGTACTTCTATAACCCAGATGCCTATTTCCGCTTTGTGGACTATTGCAGGACAACAGGAATCGATATCCCCATTGTTCCCGGCATCATGCCCATTACCAACTATGCCAACCTCGCCCGATTCAGTGCCAGCTGTGGCGCTGAGATACCGCGTTGGCTGGACAAACGGTTAACCGGCTTTGGTGATGACCCTCAGAGCCTACGCAGCTTCGGTATCGATGTGGTTACCGAATTGTGCGAGGACTTGTTGCAGGGTGGCGCTCCTGGCCTACACTTCTACTCGATGAACCTCAATCAGGCTGTTACGCAGATTTGGACGAACTTGGATCTTGGCAATCGTCCGCAACGTGAACTGCTGTAGGGTATAGCTGATGCGACTGTCTCGCGTTTATCTCGATAGCCCTCTCGCACTGAATGCGGTTATTTCGCTTCCCAAAGAGATTGCACACTATCTCAGCAATGTCTTACGCCTGCGCTTCAACGATGAGCTTCTCGTTTTTAATTCGCGGCAGGGTGAATTCCGCGCGAGGGTTACTTCCATTACAAAGCGAGCTGTCGATATAGAGTTACTCGAGAATATGCGCGCCGCTCACGATGCCACTAAACATGCTTCCCTCTCTATTCACTTAATCCTTGGCCTTTCTCGTGGGGACAGGATGGACTTCGCCGTGCAGAAATCCACTGAGCTGGGTGTGAACGAGATTACTCCAATCTACACCGAATATGGTGAAGTTAAACTTAAACCAGAGCGAGTAGAGAAGAAACTCCAACACTGGCAGAAGATAGCTATCAGTGCCTGTGAGCAGAGTGGCAGGCTGGATGTTCCGGTAATACACAAACCACTCTCTGTGTTGGAGTTGTCTTTATGTAAAAATGCGAACAAGTGGATGTTAGAACCCAGCGGTTTTGATTCGCTTCCCCAATCAATTGCGGAAAACAACTGTGTCTTGTTGGTAGGCCCGGAAGGCGGGTTCTCTACTGATGAGATCGACTGGGCGAGATCCAACGATTTTCAGATCGTCGCTTTAGGCTCGAGAATACTACGAACTGAAACTGCACCAGTGGTTGCGCTCGCTATCTTGCAGCACAAATATGGTGATATGTAAGTTGGTCGGTAAATTGGTAGGTAAATAGCGCAGCGTTACTAAAACCGCACCGTGAACGACCCTATACCTACACGTTTGCCAAAGAAGCTGAGACTATAGTTTCGTGGATCTAGATCTCTACCCTCTCCTAAACGCTTCGATGAATTCTGCGATCCATAGCTGGACACGATAAACCGATCAACCTTCGACTTCCTCTGATTAGCTAAATCAACCACATCAGGATCATCCAATAAGGCCTCCCCCTCATCAGCTAATACAGCAATTTTTGGCGGCAACTTTCCCTGCAGATTTTGCTCCAATACAAGCCCAACCTCCCCGGTGGATAATGTAATCAGAGACCCGATGGGATAGGTTCCCATCACATGGATCAATTCAACGATCAGCTGCTCGGGAAATTTTAGAGCTCGCTGCTTATAAAGTTTTGTAATCGCCTTAGACGGAGGCGTGGCTGGACCTTCGCCATTACTGACAAGCAATCGCTCGAGACAATACGCGAGATTCGCAAACCGAGCCAGTAGCGGAATCTATTTTCCGCGTAACTTATTCGGAATGCCGCGTCCGTCTTGGCGTTCATGATGACAATATATGATCCCGGTCACTCGATCGTCCAGATCGGTGTAGTGCGAAATCAGCTCCACTCCGAAATCGAGATGCTTGCGATAGGCAAGAAATTCCTTCTTTCTAAACGGACCACGCTTGTTGACTAACTTTTCTGGCAGCAGTTGCATGCCAATATCAGCCAGTAGTGTTACCGTACATAGAATCTTCATTTCGCGAGTAGGCAGCCCTACCTGCCTCGCTAACACTACTGCCCAAATGGCAGCACGAACACAATAGTCAGTGTCTGTTCTATCTGTGGGGTCTGTGTTCAACAACCAAATATGAGTCTGCGGATTAGCAATAGTCGAATCGATTATTCTATTCATCGACTTTTCTAATAGAAGCAAGTCCAACTCTTTGCCATCGCGCACCCCAAGAGCCTGCTCCGCACAGTCCGTCTTCAGTGTGCGATGTAGTAGGCGAGCCTTGTCTATTTCTTGTTTGACAGATCGAGTAGTTGGGTAGGCATGACGATCAATCTTAAGCGAGCTAGACTCGGCGCAGCTTAGCCGCAGTAGATTGTCCGCTGCATAGCGTTCTGGATTACTGGAGAGTTCTGAGAAGTGCATAGCCCGAGCATACCTGCGTTTACAAAATACTCTTGTGAGATTGTTTACATATCAGTGTTGCCGACGTTGGCTGTTAAAGATTGCGAAGAGGGTTTTCCCAGAAAATAGCCGGATTTAGGGCAAAAAAAAGCGCCTTTGAAAACAAAGGCGCCAGGTAAAGTAATACCCTAAGAGAGAGTTGTTCTTTAGTGCTTACTGATTAACGAATTCTGGGTAAGCTTCCATGCCGCATTCGGACATATCGACGCCTTCCACTTCTTCTTCCTCAGTAACTCGTAGGCCCATGATTGCTTTGATTGCTAACCAAGCGATCAAGCTAGTACCAAACACCCATCCGAAGATCACTAACATGCCGACCAGTTGGCCGATGAAAGTGGCATCAGGATCGGACAGTAGTACGGCGAAGATACCGAAGATACCTACGCTGCCGTGAACCGAGATAGCACCGACTGGATCGTCAATCTTCAGCTTGTCCAGAGTGATGATGCTAAACACTACGATTGCGCCGCCGGCGGCACCAATGAGTGTTGCAAGTAGTGGTGTTGGGTCAGCAGGCTCTGCAGTAATAGCTACCAGACCAGCTAATGCGCCGTTGAGTGCCATTGTCAGGTCAGCCTTACCGAACATCACGCGAGCTACAAGAAGTGCTGCAATCAATCCGCCAGCTGCAGCTGCATTAGTATTTAGGAATACGTTTGCAACTTCGTTCGCCACACCGATGCCACCCAACTTAAGAGTAGAGCCGCCGTTGAAACCAAACCAGCCCATCCAAAGGATGAATGTGCCGAGTGTTGCTAGTGGTAAGTTGGCTCCAGGAATCGCCTGAGGCGCGCCCTTCGAATTGTATTTACCCTTTCTCGGTCCTAGTAGAATTACACCAGCCAATGCTGCACTAGCGCCAGCTAAGTGAACGATACCTGATCCGGCGTAGTCACTGTAGTTCAGTTCGAATAAACCGAATACAGCATCACCGTTCCAAGTCCAGCTACCTTCCATTGGGTAGATGAAGCCAGTCATGACAACGGCGAAAGCCAGGAAAGCCCAAAGCTTCATTCGCTCAGCTACCGCACCGGAGACAATTGACATCGCCGTTGCTACGAACACAACCTGGAAGAAGAAGTCAGAGGCGCCTGAGTAGACTGCGTCGCCATCGAAGCCTGCTTCTGCAGATTCGGCGAGTACGCCTGCGATTGCTGCGTCGTCCATCTGCGCTACTGTAGTAACACCAGATAAGAAGAAGCCGCCGTCATACATAATTTGATAACCGCAAACCAAATACATGGTGCAGGCAATCGCATAAAGTGCGACGTTTTTCGTGAGAATTTCTGTGGTGTTCTTAGAACGAACTAGCCCAGCTTCCAGCATAGCGAAACCTGCCGCCATCCACATGACAAGCGCGCCACAAATGAGAAAATAGAACGTATCCATCGCATACTGCAATTCAAAAATTTGGTTTTCCACCTCGTACCTCCGGTTCATTGGTCTGCTTGTTGCTCTGCACTTAGGCTTTGCGTAGACCGATATTTATCTTGTTAACCTATTACTACTAATTATTTACGTTCCACTAATTCTAGATCGCTTCTTCGCCAGTCTCGCCAGTACGGATACGAATGATCTGGGTTAGCTCTGCAACAAAAATCTTACCGTCACCGATCTTTCCAGTATTCGCCGCCTTCGTGATCGCTTCTAGGGTTTGATCAAGTAAACTTGTTGCTATTGCTACTTCTAGTTTCACTTTCGGTAGAAAATCAACTACATACTCAGCACCACGGTACAATTCGGTATGACCCTTCTGGCGACCAAACCCTTTTACTTCTGTTACGGTAATGCCTTGTACCCCTATTTCAGATAACGCCTCGCGGACATCGTCCAATTTGAATGGCTTGATAATAGCCGTGACTAACTTCATTATTTTCTCCTTAACTATTTTTGCTCTGCTTAAATTTCTACAACTTGTACTGCTCTATGCAGGGGTCGTGCCAGCTATGGGAAATTATCTAGAAGGCGCGTTTTCGCACAACAATGGCTCTAATTTGCGTATCAATAGCAACATTTTTGAGCAGTCTCAGTGCGCTTTAGTAATTTATGCCCTAACGAGGTGCATTTTTTGATGTAAGAGAGAGGATTAAGCGATAGCCAAGGGAGTACACGGCAGTAGCTAAAGATGTCGAGACTGTTCGCCGCAAAGCGGGCAGCGTCAAAATTGGTGATAGAATGGATATTAAATTTCGGGTACGTACTTCGTTGCCATGCCTGAAC
>CAJXQP010000232.1 GCA_913058275.1 uncultured Gammaproteobacteria bacterium
ACCCATGGCTACGGCAAACTGTTCGGTGAAAACCCACAACCCTTTACGGGCGGCGGCATGACATCGATAAGTATCGCAGAACTTGTCTCCTGGCCGATTCCAATGGAGATTAACGCTCTATTTATAGCCGGGGTTGTGGAATTCTTTGGTGGACTGCTTATATTGATCGGCTTGTGGACTCATCTCGCGGCTCTTCTGGCCACCTTCATTATGCTTATGGCCTACCTAACAGCCCATTATGCGTGGTTTCCGACGCTGAACAACGGCGAACTGGCCGCCATGTACTTTACCGCCTTTCTAGTGATTTTTGCCTTCGGCCCCGGGCCCTATAGCGCAGATTCATGGCTTGCTATATGGCGGCAAGAGAAGAGAAAGAACAAAATGGACAAGAATAAGCTCTGAGTTTACGCCGAAGGCCGTTTCTTCGACCTGCAGCCTTTGCTATATTCATTCCTCAGACTCGAGAACCTGCCGGCGCATGAGGGCTCGAGGATCCCAGAATCACAGATTGTAGACTATCGAAGCCCAGAAGCCTGATCATTTAAAAATGCCCTTTAGAACGGCAAGGAAAATAACAATGAAATCTTTTAATCTGACAAGCAAGCTGATACTCACTCTTTTAACTGCCACCTCTTTCGCACTCGCCGCTATGGCGCCCGTGAGCGCTCAGGATGCTGATGAACCAGGACGCTACCGCCCGCAGGGTCGAGAAATCGCCAGAGCAATCGGTAACGAGTTTGACACGGCTTTATATGAGGTCAGGACTTACGAACCCACTGTTAACGTTGATGAGTTCGCTTCGGCAACTATCTTTTACCCTCTAACACTCAGCTTTGCTGCGCCCTCTAGCGCCGTTGTGCTCGTTCCCGGCTATACAGCTACTCAGGATATCTATGACTGGTGGGGGCCCGCTCTCGCATCCTTAGGCATTGTAGTGATGATTATCGATACTAACGATCCCCGCGATACATTTCAGCCGAGAAAGGAAGCGCATATCGCCGCCGTCGAATTCTTAAAGGGTGAGATCAACAACAGCGAAAGCCCAATAAACGGAAAAGTCGACACGAATAAGATGGCTATCATGGGACACTCTCTCGGAGGTGGCGCGGCATTAGCGGCAGCTGTGGAGCTAGGCAGCGAGATTAAAGCGGTGATACCACTAATGCCCTACTGCTGCGAACTCGGCGAGTCATTCAGCGGTGACTACAGCGGATTAACCGTTCCAACTCTAATATTCACTAGCAGCGAGGATACCGTTGCGCCTCCAGCCGGCCATGCCCGTGCTCTGTATGACTCTATTGCAGATAGCACCAACAAAGCCTACGTCGAATTCGCCGAAGGAACTCATAATCTACCGACAAATGGTGGCACCGAATTAGCGAATCAAGCACGCCTTACATTTGCTTGGTTAAAATTACAGATGGACGGTAATACCGCTTATGCCGCAAATTTTAACGGCGATTTAAGCGAAGAGCTAGACGCAAAGTTAGCGGTACTAGAGACCAATCAGTAACACGAAAACTCTCTTCTAGAAACTGCAAAGAGGCAGCACTGAATTCAGTTCTGCCTCTTTTTATTGTTTGAGGAAAAGTAAGTCATCTATCCCTGCATAATTCGCGTATTACTTGTCCTAGAAAACTATTGGTAGGCGCATTTCGTCCAAGCGCTAGTAACGGAGCGAAACATCGAATCATTCATCAATGATTGGCTAGGTAACAATAGCGATTACGCTATCGCTCTCGTGCCTTTACTCGCTTTCGCAGAATCGTGCGTCGGTATTGGCCTAGTCATATCAGGCGCTCTATTGTTACTGGTGAGTGCCACTCTCTATAACAGCGGTATTGCTGGGCTCGAGTTGTTGTTACCCCTCGCTTTCTTCGGTGCGCTGTTAGGCGATCATGCCGGTTACTATTTTGGACGTACATTAGGGCCGAGGTTTCGTCAGATCGGATTGATAAAAAAATATCAGACCAATGTGGCGAAAGCAGAAGGTCTCATCCGCCGTTACGGCAGCGCCGCCATCTTCATCGGGCGCTTCATTCCTGCAATCCGTAGTATTATTCCCGCACTAGTAGGCGTCAGCAGATTACAACGACTACGCTATAGTTTCATCGATGCACTCGCCTGCCTCTGCTGGGTGTTAGCGTTGGCTGCGATATTGATAGGCATCGTCGAACTCTTATAAGTAAGTTACAAAAATTAGAACCGTTAACTAATACCCGCCTCGTATTGCTTTATTCCCTCAGGAATTTTAACCTCTGCTTTCTTATCACTTACATGGACATGACACACAGGATGAGATTCAAAGGGTGGTTGCAACTGGCTTACCATTACCCCGATCAAATTCGGAAATCCTTCGGAGCGATCAAACATGACAGTTTCGCACTGATCACAATATTGCCTACAGGTTTCATTATCTGATGCCGCAAGATACACTTTTTCTGCTAACTCTCCCTCAACTAAAGTCTCATCCATTTTGAAGAAGGCAATATTCGCAAAATCGGCCTGCAAGGCATCTTGGCAATCTATACAGTGACAGATTAGTTCCAGTACGGGCTCCGAGCTTGCTTCAAACTTGAGTTGACCACACTGACAACTGGCTACAACTTTAACCATAACTTGCTCCATCGATTGGTTTTGGATTCAAATAAAATCAGACACAAAAAAGCCGGAATGAGTTTATCAATCCGGCTTCTCAGTTTCTCTATATCGTTACTTCTTTTCTCTAGGCAATGTCTTATTGAGCGCTAATGAGCGCTAATGAGCGCCGCCAGCTTCTTCCTGAGCGCCTGGCAGAGCCATCGCCGTCAGTGAAGAACTAGTCTGCAACAAGATGTACTGATGGCCATCGTGCACCCAAGAGCTCATACCATAGCTGCTTCGACTTGGTGCCTCCATCTGCGCCATGATGTCACCACTATCCTTATCGATAGCGTAGAGCATTGGTGTGCCGTCACCGGCTTGGTCTGAATAAACCAACATATTCTTGGTTACGACCATTGGCACCAACGCGCCTGTTCCAGTATTGCCTATATCTACGCCCGCGAGCGCAGGATGGTTAGCGATACGATCGGGGGTTTCTCCAGTAGGAATCATCCAAGCGTGATCACCAGTGTTCATATCGATAGCTGTAATTCGGCTATACGGCGGCTTCACGAATGGAATGCCTGAACTCAGACGTGGAGGTCTGGCTGTAGCTCCGCGCACGCCGTTTGCATACGCTGCGGTGTTAATACCGGTGGAGTTCGGGAACAACAGATCGGACTCTTCTCCTGGTATCAGTCGCAGAGCAAAACAAGCCTTGTGCGAAGAGATATACATCTTGCCTGTCTCGGGATCTGCTACAGCAGGTGCAGTGATATTTGCGCCACCGGCGCCGCCAGGACAGTTCATCGCGGCATATTTGCCCATTGCATTGTCGGCATGAATGGGAGGATTAAACAAAGGCCCCATTACATATTCTTCCATTACCTCCAAGGCCTCCGCTCGCAGCTCTGGAGTGAAGTCGATTAGATCGTCTTCGGTAATTCCCTGCATATCGTAAGGTGCTGGGCGTGTTACATGAGGCTGAGTGGGCGAAAGCACTTCGCCTGGCACGATCGAAGCAGGTACGGGACGATCTACGATAGGCCAGATTGGCTCACCGGTTATTCGATTGAAGGCATAGACCCATGACTGCTTCGTTGCCTGCATAACTGCCGGCACTAGTCCCTGACCTGGCACATTTAGATCAAGAAGAACCGGTGCAGTTGGATTGTCGAAGTTCCAAATTTCATGCTTTACCATCTGGAAATGCCAAGCACGTTCGCCAGTTCGCGTATCCAACGCTATGAGAGAAGCACCGTACAGGTTGTCACCCGGACGAAAACCGCCGTAGTAATCAATAGTCGCGCTGTTAGTTGGGATGTAAACGAGATTGTTAATTGGGTCGGCAGAAAGCGGAGCCCAAGAAGAGACATCACCTGTCCACTCCCACGCATCGTTTTCCCAGGTTTCGTGACCGTACTCGCCTGGCTTAGGAATGACGTTGAATTTCCATTTGAAGTCACCCGTGCGTGCATCGTAGGCTAGGATATCGCCCGGTACGTTTTCGATACGCGCCTGGTGATAGCCCTGCTCTGCAGAGTTACCAACAATGATAGTCTCATTAACCACGATCGGTGGTGAAGAGGACGTAATATAGCCAGTCTCTAGGGGGATACCTTCATAGGGGTCATAGGGATGACCCAAGTCCGCCAACAGATCGACGATTCCAGTCTGTGGAAACCCATCGATGGGTACTGGATTTCCAAAACCCTCAAGTGGAATACCTGTATCAGCATCCAGCGCCGTCAAGAAAAAACCTGGAGAGACAATATAGACAATGTCTTTACCGTCGATATTGGCATAGCCCACGCCCTTGCCGTAGTCGCCTCGCATCGAGTAGGCGGCACGTGGTGTGTCCGGCTCGCGATAAGACCAAAGTGTTTCACCTGACTTAGGATCTAAGGCGACAACGTAGCGCTTATTGCCCGCTACGGTAATGAGCTTGCCATTGATCAGTGAGGGTGTGGAACGTCCACTAATAGCACCGAAGCTGGCACCATCCCATTCCCAAACCACTTCTAGGTCTGTGAAATTCTCCGGCGTGATCTCAGCTGCAGGCGTATAGCGTGTATGCCCAAAGTCACCACCCAATGTGTACCACTCACTCGGATCTTCATTGAACAAAGGAATATCCTGAGCATTTAGAAAACTTGAAGAACACAGCAACAGACCCGCGGTAGCGCAAGCGCGCCAGGTAAGATTTGATCTCCCCGAAGTTGGAGCTAGCATAGTTATCTCTCTTTATTTATGTAGTGCTTCGCACCAAACCATTTGATCCGCTTTTAGCAGCGGCTGGGCCAGCACCAAGGTTGATAAAACTGAATTTGACCGGCTAAAGTTATCAAGAAATCAGCTCCCAAACCACGATTTTTTAGCTGTTCACGCCGAATCTAAAGGGCTTTGCGGTCAATCGTAGAAGAATTGTCTGTGAGTGCTTGACATTTTTTCATATTGTATCAGAATACCCGTACAGTTTAAGGACTGTCTCTTATACACATCTCCGAGCCCACGAGACCGAGGCTG
>CAJXQP010000233.1 GCA_913058275.1 uncultured Gammaproteobacteria bacterium
ATCTACACCTCTCTATTCGTCGGCAGCGTCAGATGTGTATAAGAGACAGGGTTGGAGAGTGTTTGACTATAAAAGCGAGCGTGTAGTTCATCACGGGGGCGGTGTGCGAGGTTATCGATCGGAGATGGCATTCGTACCCGAGGCTAACATTGGTTTAGTGCTGCTATTTAACGCGGAATCGAACTTAGCCAATGACATCGTGCCCGCGTTCCTTGATAATCTGATGGACGCAGACGATTGATTGTCACGGCATTGCCGCAGGTTTTTAGATCAAGCAATTCCACTAATTCCTTAACTCAATAATAGGTATTCTCATGAGCTCAGTGATTGACTTGCTGAAGTCCCACCGCAGTATTCGAAAATTTACAGATCAAACGATAGAGCCAGAACTATTTGACGAACTGATTCTTGCGGGCCAAGCAGCTGCAACGTCAAGCTTTTTACAGGGCACGACTATTGTAAGAATCAAGAACCCTGATACACGCAGCGCCATTGCCACGCTGGCCGGGGGGCAGGCTTATGTAGAGTCGGCAGCGGAGTTTATGATCTTCTGCGCGGATTTAAAACGTCCGGCCAACTATTGTGATGAATACGAGAAGTCATTTGAGGGCGACTATACAGAGCACTTCATTATCGCAACGGTAGATGTCGCTTTAATGGCGCAGAGCATGGTGACCGCAGCCGAATCTGTCGGGCTGGGTATATGTTACATAGGTGGAATTAGAAATGATCCGGCTCAGGTGGCGCAGTTGTTAGAGCTGCCCAAGGGTGTCTACCCAGTGTTCGGTCTTTGTCTGGGGTACCCCGATCAAGATCCAGAGGTTAAGCCGCGACTTCCGCTGTCTGTGATAGTTAAGGAGGAAGTCTACAACGAGGTTGGTGACAAACAGGCCATTGCTGAGTACGACGAGGATATTCGTGAATACTACCGTTTGAGGACTGGGGGAGGACATGGAATAAGTTGGACGGAGCAGGTGTCCACTCTACTCGGTGGGAAGGCCCGGCCACATATGAAAGAATTTCTCGCTGATCAGGGGTTCAAGTTTCGCTAAGTCGCTAGACAATAAAACCTCCGCAGGGCGATAGGGCCCTCAGAGAATTGTAATCTTAATCAGTGTCTCTTTGGTATCGATAGTTACCCGTTGAAGGTAATGACTCCACTTTATCACTCACTAGAGCGTCGATCGTCTCTGATGGTGGTATTGCACCTGAACCAAATGCGAAGCTGAACTGACCGTTTACCAGCCCGCGCCTGTCATCGGTTACTGACCAGCGCGCTGTGTAGTACTCCGACTCGGGCAGCTCACCAGGAATGGGCAAGACAAAGCTGTGACTCATTCGTGAGGGGTCATATTCAAAGTTGATGCTGATCCATTTGCCATCGGCAGTATACAGTGCCAGTTTTAGCAGCCGTACATCTACTCGAAAGCTCATGGTAATCATCTGCGGAGGTTCAGTAAGTACCGAATCATCAGGCGGGAAGGTTACTCCCGGCGTCAGAACTCCGTGACCATGTTGTGCTAGTGATGTGGTTGACCCTAGCAACCCTAGTAAGGCGCCAAACAGCAGTACGCCTACTTTCTTGCAGCATGCTTGAGGGCTCATCAACTGCATAATCCACCTGCTGGGGTTCATAGCCTCAATCTTAGCAAAATTGCTAATCTCTCTCTATCAGATAATTGACAATAGAGTGCTTCAAACTAGATAAGCATTTAATAGTAGTTAGCCGAAATAGACCATGCATTGCCTTGTGAGAGCAACTAGACGACCCAGTTCATCGTAAATCTTACCCGACTGCTGTGTATAGCCATCGGCTGCGGCTTCAACCACAAATTCTAGGTAAAACCACTCGCCAGTTATTTTCTCTGGCGGTTCGACGAATTCCAACGACCAGGTCAATGAACTGGCAGGCACCGGAGGCTTCTCAAAATGGGAGAGTAGAACCGGCGGAGGGATGTCAGCTATGGCGACGAGTTTCTCGATGGGAAAGCGCGAGACATCTTGTTTGTGGCGCACCCACATATTTAAATAAGGTTTGTAGCTTCCAGAAAATGGGATGCCGCCGTCGATCCAGCAACCATCGAAATACTGAAGAAAATGCGGCAGGCGTTTGGCATTATCACTAAAAGTTATGCCGTTATCTCGGCTAGGCAAGATCTTATGGCCTGCTGTAGCTGGCTTGAAGGCTTCACGAGAATTGCCAAATGCCGCCATAGCTTGTAGAGCGATCTGTCCCTCAGATATAACGTTCGCGCTACACTGTGTGACGTTCCTACCCTGACGTAGAACGGTAGCTTCCACATTGACCTCGCCGGGGATGACCGGGGCAATAAAGGAAACCATGAGGGAGCGAATGGTCTGCGGCTGAGCCAGCTTTTTCCGCATTGTAGTTACCGCAAACGCGGCTGACAGGCCACCAAATGCGGAGCGCCCTTGTGACCAATTCTTACTAAATCGCGTGCTATTCGAGTCGCTATTTTCGAGGCCTGCGAGTATGTCGCCTAGATTTGTATCCTGCATTATTGACTTTTTAACCCCTGTAATTCGCTTCTGAATTTCACCGTCATATTTCCCAAATATGGTCGACGATGATATTCTTCGTCATCAGTTTTTCGTTGTCGTGGTAATGGTTTTTGTTGCTGTGGACGGGACTAAAAGTGGAATAGCATTGAATTCATACTCTTTCCAGATACTAAGTGCTGCCCTCCTAGGGATAGGACTAGGGCTATGGCATCCTGCCGTAGCGCAACCTTCTCAGATTGGCCTGTCTCTTCAGCATGAAGATATTACAGGAATAAGCATAGAAACAGAAACAGCGCCTGCGGATGATAGCGTTTTGCTCGAAGCACCAGATCAACTCCAATTGGAGTTCCCTTACGATGTGCGTCTAGTCAAATTGACTCTTAGGAATGAATTGCGAGACTGGGTGGATATTGATTTTCGTTACGATCCTACGATACAAGAGAAATTCCAATGGAATATTCCCGAGTTGACGCCGGCTACCTATTACACCGCTGACTGGGCAATTCTTGCTACGAATGATCGTCTTGTAAGAGGGAGTTTTAGTTTTTCTTTTGGTCCCGAGGCACAGGCGCCTTCGGTGATTAAAGCGGCAGAAGCGCTGATACTAGATTCCATAAGTGCTGGTCCGAATACTCGTTTTGTTAGGCCGCCACGTACCAATATCATCCTTAATCAAGATGAGCCAAGCTACGATCCGCCTTTTACGATTAAGCTGGAAGATGGGCAGGCGGAACAATCACTGGGCTCTCCCGCCGATCCTCGCTAAGCCTAGAACCTAAATTTTAGGGGCTTACATTCACGGTGACATACTGATCGTGATAAAGACCTCCATCGTCAGCCCGCGCCCAAAGAATATACACCCCTGGTTCTGTAAACGTCGCTCTAACCTCGTACATGTCATCATCTGGAATTGTAGGCGGAACCCAAAGAGCTCCCCAGGGTGAATTAGCTGACGTGCGGGTATCTTCCCAGGGTTTTACCTGAGCAGGTTCGAAGTTAACTTCGCCTGGGCCTCTGAATTTATTCCAAGACAGGAATAGGCCGTTGGTCTTGCCGACAGTGGTACGACGCGGTGGTTGCATCATGCGCTCCTGAACACTGGTTTCGGTTCTTGTGACAGTTCTGCCGCGCGGCTTTGGCAGGCCGTCATCTGCGACCTTTGTTAGGAGTATGACTTCTTCGCCAACTTTTGCATTTCTGACATTCGAGCCATTAACTGTCTCGCCTTGTACACTTACCACAGGAGCGATATTTGCGCGTGACTCCGGGCTGCTAGTTCCCGCTCCCAAAGATCCAGTTTCCGATGCAATCACCATGTTGTCTATCAGGTAATCGGGGACTAACGTTCCGTAGGCTTTGTTTGTCTCGCCATTGTGGGTAATGGTCCAGACTAGTTCTCTGTCGCCCCAATCAGAAGGCACGACCACTTCAAAGGTAAACCTGTTGCGCCTTGGCAGAAAGTGGGTGGGCTGACCTCGATCGGCAATACCGGGTGTAAAAAAGTTATTATCGCCAACCTGGACGTCGGGTTGTTCTTCCCAATTCTCATTCATGTATCCAAAAAGCAGACTAAATGATCCATCATCATTCGGTCGCCAGCCTTCATAGCCTGGTTCGATTTCAGCACCAGAACGGTAGCTTAGTTGAGCGGAAGCCGACGGCATGCCAAAAGTTGAAAAGAGAATAAATCCTGCAAGCCATTTGATTTTATTTTTCGAATATTTATTCATATCTTTCCCTAATCACGATTTTTATTGTATCGGAAACTTGCCAAATTTTTGGCAATAAAAAAGGGACACATTAGGCATTAGTATCCCATAATTTCATTAAGTATTTTTTTAGTGACTAGGACAGTTCGGGCTTTAGGCTTCTTACCTTTCGTGCCAAGGCATGAATAAGATAAGCCCGATTCTTGGATCCCTGCCTGCTGGATTTGCGGAGCAGCAGTGGGCATATGTTCTCCTTTTTTCTATCTATTAGTTATTCACGAACATTTACTGTGATGTAGCTGTCGTGATAGAGGCCACCATCATCAGCACGACCCCAGAGTATATACGTCCCGGGCTCGTCAAAAGTTACCGTGATTTCGTGCAAGCCATTCTCTGGTGCTTCGGGTGGCAACCAAAGTGCACCCCAAGGTGAATTCGCTGAAGTTCGCGTGTCTTCCCAAGGCTTTGGCATCGGCGGATCAAAAGTTACATTGCCTGGACCACGGTACTTGTTCCAGGATAAGAACAGGCCATTCACCTTGCCAACTGTGATGCGTGTTGGAGGGCGCATCATCCGACGCATGAGGGCGTCAGCTTCGATGGTGCTCTCTCTGCGCGCTGCAGGAAGGCCGTCATCTTCAACTTGAGCAACGAAGCTGATTTCTTCACCAACCAGAGCCGTGCGACTATCATCACCTTGAATTGTCACAGTGGGTGCGATATTAGCTCGTGATTCAGGGCTGCTAGTGCCAGCACCTAATGAACCAGTTTCAGACGCGATGACCATATTATCTACAAGGTAATCGTCTTTCAGTGTCGCATAGGCCTGTCTCTTATACACATCTCCGAGCCCACGAGACCGAGGCTGATCTC
>CAJXQP010000234.1 GCA_913058275.1 uncultured Gammaproteobacteria bacterium
GTGATGGGGCGGGAGGGTCTAGCTCTGCGGTTAAAAGCTATAGTAGGCTAATCTACTCGTACAAGGTAAATTTGAAAAAAAGGGTATGGATATGTGTAGAAAGCAACTAGCGGCCATTTTTTTGATGTTATTGCCTCTGTCGGTTTGGGCACAACAATCTCATTTGCAATCAATCACACTAGAGTCTGGGTATGTGCCAGGCGCAGTAGAAATTGCTGTATTACATCCTGAGGAAGTTAAGGCTTCTGAAGGTCCACTGCCCCTAATTCTATTTTTTCATGGTGGAGGTGGTTCTAGTTCTGACCTAAATAGGTTTCGTCCAATTATTGAAGAGGCTTGGAAACGAAATATCCTTCCCCCAGCGGTAGTTGCAATGCCATCAGCCGAGAGATCTTTTTATTTGGATTTTCAGGATAATAGTCAGCAGTGGGAAACGTTTGTCCTATCAGATTTGATTCCGCATCTAAGAGCTAATTTCAATGTGGTTCAAGATGCTTCGAGGACGGTGATAATGGGTATTTCGATGGGTGGTATGGGTTCGCTGCGCATGGCGTTTAAAGACCCAACTAGTTTTCTTGCGGTAGCAGCTTTAGAGCCAGCGATTGAGGCCGCTTACTCATACGACACAATAGATGCTATCGATAGGACATACCGATCGGAAGCGCTATACCAGAGTTTATTTGGGAACCCCGTGGATCGTGATTATTGGCAGTTAAATCATCCGCCTTACATCGCTCGCGAGAACATGGAAACTCTGAAGGATTCTGGCCTAAATATTTATATCGAAGTTGGAAATGAAGATAGGTTGAATCTTTTCCGAGGCGGGGAAATGTTGCACCGATTACTTTTTGATGCCGGATTAAAACATGAGTATCGGTTGGTGCATCGAGCCGATCATACAGGGGAATCAATTCCCCCCAGAGTTCTCAACGCGCTTGATTTTGTTGGGCGAACTTTGCGTGGCAGCTTTGCAATTGAATAATAGATATACGCGTTAATTCACCTAATTTATTAAAGAATTAAGGATATGACTTTGCCGGTCGAAGTGATGGGACGTTACTATCGAATGGTACCAGTGGGCGGACTTGAACCGCCACTCCCGTGAAGGAACCGGATTTTGAATCCGGCGTGTCTACCAATTTCACCACACTGGCAATAATCGAACTCTGCCTGACATAGGATATTAAGCGTGACCCCTCTCATATCATTATAAGAAATGCCGCCTAGCCAGACCAGCCGGGCATTATACCAATTGCGACTGATCCTGCAATTGCTCTCTCGCCTAGATGAGCTTGCGCCAATCGGTAGGAAATCCGGCGCCTTCGCTGGCTCTTTCCCTAGCGAGGATTATTCTATAGGCTGCCATCCTTCCAAATTAATCAATAGTGTTGTGCAAAGTAATGCAAATCAGTGATTTTCAATACGAGCTTCCCGAGGAGCTAATCGCTAATTATCCTGCCAAAAAGCGCAGTGCGAGCCGGCTATTGTGTCTCGACGCATCTAGCGGAGAGCTCCTGCATCGCCGCTTCGATCAGCTTTTGGATTTTATAGAGCCCGAGGACCTTCTAGTCTTTAACAATACTCGGGTAATCCCTGCTCGCCTGTTCGCACAGAAGGAAACTGGGGGTAAAGTAGAAATACTGATCGAGCGCATGTTGGATGGAAACAGGCTCATGGCGCAGCTACGTGCCAGTAAATCTCCCAAACCAGGCACTCGCTTGGTTTTCCAGGCAGACAATGGCTCGATCCCAGCAGCAGTGGTCGAAGGCAGAGAGAATGATTTTTTTCTGCTGTGTTTCGATGCGGATGTCGATGTTCCTGCGCTTCTTGTGCGCGAAGGACACATGCCGCTGCCGCCTTATATAAGACGTAGCGACGAGGAGGTAGATGCCGAGCGTTATCAGACTATCTATGCCCAGAAGGAGGGAGCTGTAGCGGCTCCTACGGCGGGATTGCATTTCGACGAGGATCTGTTCGCGTCCCTGCTCGCTAAGGGCGTGGACACAGCCTATCTTACCTTGCATGTTGGGGCGGGCACCTTTCAGCCTATTCGGGTCGACAATGTTCTCGAGCATAAGATGCATAAAGAGCTTGTTGACGTCGATGAGAAGGTCTGCCAGCAGGTCGGTGCCTGCAAGGAGCGAGGAGGTCGCGTCATTGCTGTTGGTACTACCACGGTGCGTAGTCTTGAGAGTGCTGCCAAGGATTCACCATTGGCGCCATTTCATGGTGAAACCGACATCTTCATCTACCCGGGTTATGACTTTCAGGTAGTGGATGCGATGGTGACGAATTTTCATCTATCGGAATCCACTCTATTGATGTTGGTTAGCGCATTTTCCGAGAAAGACATGTTGCTAGGCGCCTATAATGAGGCCGTAGAGCAGAAGTACCGTTTTTACAGCTACGGAGACGCGATGTTTATTCATCACTCTCGTGACCGCGCCTAGGCAGAGATCAAACGACCTAGAAAGACGCTGCGCACTGGCTGCTTATCTCTCATATTCAGGCAGTTTCTGCTATACTGCGCGGCCCTAAGAATTTGAAATGTAGCATTTATTCGTTAGTGTCGTTAGTGGCACTTATTCATTAGTAACACAAAGTCGTTAGTAACCAGATTTTAACTATAACTCTATCGTCAACTAGAAGGATTGAATCGAAAAATGAAAGCACCCGTGCGAGTCGCTGTAACAGGAGCAGCAGGAAATATCAGTTATTCCCTCTTATTTCGAATTGCCGCAGGCGAAATGCTTGGCAATGACCAACCCGTAATATTGCAGCTGCTAGAAATTACTCCTGCCTTAGAGGCATTGGCTGGCACGGTTATGGAGATTGAGGATTGTGCATTCCCATTGGTTGCTGGAATCGTTCAGTCGGATGATCCTAATGTCGCCTTCAAAGATGCTGATTACTGTTTGCTGGTTGGTGCTCGGCCTCGTGGTCCGGGTATGGAGCGAAAGGATCTGTTAGAGGCAAACGCCGCTATCTTTTCTGCCCAAGGAAAAGCCATCAATGACAACGCCAGTGCTTCGGTTAAAGTATTGGTTGTGGGAAACCCAGCGAACACCAATGCTCTCATTGCTTACCGCAATGCGCCTGATCTGCAGCCGGGACAATTCACCGCTATGATGCGTTTGGATCACAACCGTGCGATCGCGCAGCTTGCCAATAAGACCGGCAAACACAGTACAGATGTTGACGGGTTGATTGTCTGGGGAAACCACTCGGCAACTCAATATCCTGATATCAATCATGCAACGGTTGCTGGCAGCAAGGCGACAGACCTTGTCGATTCAGCCTGGACCTTAGAAGAATTCATTCCTACTGTTCAGCAGCGCGGCGCAGCCATCATTAAGGCGCGTGGCCTTTCTAGTGCGGCCTCAGCCGCCAATGCCGCAATCGAGCATTTAAGTGATTGGGCGCTTGGTACTTCTGGCAAGATTGTTAGCATGGGCATTCATAGCGACGGCAGCTATGGCGTTGAAGAAGGTCTCATCTACTCTTTCCCAGTAATCTGTGAAGGTGGTAACTACGAAATCGTTCAGGGGCTTCAGATTAGTGAAGTGAGCCAGACTCTGATGGACAAATCAGAGGCAGAGCTAAAGGAAGAGCGCGACGCTGTAGCGAGCTTGCTACCCTAAGCCAGCTTTACGGCACGACGATTCGCCAGTTTGTAGAGTGTTCTCGCTGCGAATCTAGGTTGAACATCTTGCTTCGGCGAAAACAACGTAGACTCGTATCGGGCGAGCGTTGTTTTCGCACTGTCTTTCTTAAGTCCAGAATTTCTCACTATCTCGGGTGTCTGTAATGAGCAGCAATACTCTAGACTTTATTCGCAGCAAGCAGTTCTGGGTTTTCCAGCTGTTAGGCTGGTCTACCTGGGTGTTGATGCTGGTGCTGCGAGATATCATCTTCGTGCCACCTGAATATATTTTCTCTCGAGCCCTCGTTTCGAGTGTCAGCGCCGTACCGGCAATGCTATTGACGGCAGGCCTGCGAACCATCTACAAACTAGTCTGGGAGCGTGGGTTTATCGTGCGTGTTCTAGTGATATGGTTTGGTTCCTTCGGGGTCGCATTGATTTGGCAGCCGATTCGAAACTACATATCTTTCATACCTTTCGGAGAAGTGCTTAGCCTACGCGATGCCAGTGCCGCGGTCTTATTCGACAATCTGGCTATCAGTTCCTTTCCGATGATTCTTCTGTGGAGCGGGCTGTATTTTATTTTTAAGTACTACCAGCTATTCCAAGCGGAGAAAGAGAAGAGCTTGCGATCTGAATCTCTAGCGCATGAAGCGCAGTTATTGATGCTGCGTTACCAACTCAATCCCCACTTTCTGTTTAATACTCTCAATGCCATCTCCACTTTGGTTCTTTCATCTGCAAATGAGCGCGCGAATGAGATGCTGACGAAGCTGAGCAAGTTTCTGCGCTATTCCCTCGATCACTCGTCGTTAGATAAGGTGAGTCTTGCGCATGAACTGGAGACATCTAAGTTATATCTGGATATTGAGAAAGTACGTTTCGCCGAGCGCCTGCGCCTTGATATAGATATTGAAACGAAGGCGGAGCTTGCGATGGTGCCAACCATGTTGCTGCAACCGCTGATCGAAAACTCAATCAAGTATGCAATCTCGCAGTCGGAGAGCGGAGGGACAATTCGAATTAGTGCTCAGGTGAGAGAAGTGACTCTCGTGTTGCAGGTTGCAGACGATGGCCCAGGCTTGCCGATGCTCGATGACGAAAGTGATGGCTCGGCCTTCTCTGCGGGCGTAGGAATTAGTAATATTCGAAATCGTCTTCAAGAGATTTATTCAGACAAACACAAATTGATATTCAGCAATGCCGATTCTGGCGGCCTAATAGTAACGGTTGAGATTCCCTATGACAGACAATGATTCGAATAAAATGAAAGCGATTATCGTCGATGACGAAGAACTGGCCAGGCAGGGTCTGGAGATGCGCCTTAGCGCATTCGATAACGTAGAGATCGTTAAGTGTTGCAAGAATGCATCCGAAGCGCTAAAGGCGATCGCCGAGTTGGAGCCAGATTTGGTA
>CAJXQP010000235.1 GCA_913058275.1 uncultured Gammaproteobacteria bacterium
GACCTGCCCCTACCAGTTGATGAACAAGTATCCGATCACTGCGGTAGCTGCTCCGCCTGCCTTGATATTTGTCCAACAAACGCCTTCGTAAAACCCAACCTGCTAGACGCCACTCGCTGCATCTCTTACTTAACAATTGAACTACGTACTTCTATACCGGTAGAATTTAGAAAGCCGATGGGTAATCGAATCTATGGCTGCGACGACTGCCAGATTGTGTGCCCATGGAATAAGTTTTCTGAGCCAACACAAGAGAAGGACTTCACGCCTAGGCATAAACTAGATGATGCTCAGCTAGTAGATTTGTTCGCTTGGTCTGAACGGGAATTTCTAAAGCGGACTGAAGGGTCCGCCATTCGAAGAATCGGCTACGACTGCTGGCTACGCAATATAGCGGTTGCGCTTGGTAATGCGCCAAGCTCAAAGGAAATAGTCGGTGCGCTACAATCAAGATTGAACAATGTCCCGGATATGGTAAATGAACATATTGAATGGGCATTGTTGCAACATAAATTTTAGCGGTTTATCTCTAAGCGCCGATAAAATGTTCTCTATAATATTCCAGTTCGGCAACAGAGTCCCTAATATCTTCCATTGCCTGATGCGCTCCCTGCTTAACTAAGCCCTTTAAGATTTCTGGCTTCCAGCGACGCACAAGTTCTTTGACGGAGCTCACATCCAAATTTCGATAATGGAAATAGTTCTCTAACTCTGGCATATAATTCGCCATGAACCTACGATCCTGACAGATACTATTACCGCACATCGGCGATCCGTTCTTCGGGGAATACTGAGACACAAATTCTATCGTCTGCCGGGTCGCCTCATCTTCATCGACATCACTATTCTTTACACGCTCTATCAACCCTGACGCGCCATGATGTTTTTGGTTCCAGTCATCCATAGCATCTAATGCCGCATCGGGTTGCTTAATTGCAAGCACCGGCCCCTCGGCGAGAATGTTGAGATTGGCATCTGTAACCAGCGTTGCGATTTCAATAATGCGATCTGACTCTGGTTTTAATCCTGTCATTTCCAGATCTAACCAAATTAGGTTTAAATTTTTATCCATTCCGATTTCCCGCGATAATATGCGAATATTGTGTCTTGAAGTTATTCGGTGCACTGCGATTGTAGCAAAGCTTCCCCAAGTGGAATATGCAATAATCCTATCCTTTGTTCACCCCTGAAATAGTTACCGACACCATGATGCTAACAACCGCCTATCGATGAGTAAAAGAAGACTAAGCAAACACCAGCTGGCTCGTATTTCCCACAACCAGCGCAAGGAGCTGGGCTTCGATGAAGCCGACTCCGTTGATGCCCAAACCTCACTCGAAAAATGCAACGGTCGAATTATTAGCCACTACGGGCAACATGTGGATGTTGAGTCTCTTATCACAGAGGATGAGGGCCGGCTAATTCGGTGCACACAGAGATCGAACCTGCCTAGGCTGGTTACGGGTGATCTGGTGGTTTGGTCTGATGATGGCGCTGATGGCGGTGTGGTTCTAGCCTTAGGTCAACGCCGAAATTTCTTTGGCCGCCCTAGCCCCGAAGGGCAGTTCAAGGCAATGGCTGCCAATATAGATAGTGTGCTCGTTGTGTTTGCGTCTTCTCCAACTCCGCATGTAAGCCTTATAGATCGCTATCTTGTAGCAATCGAACAACTACAACTGACCGCCGTATTAGTTTTGAATAAGCTAGACCTGCTAAACCAAGAGGAATTGACCAATCTGGACAGTATGTTGTCGCCTTATAGAGATATCGGCTATCCTGTCTATAAGGTGTCTGCCGAAGACGGGCGCGGCATGATCGAGCTTGAAGAGCTCTTAGCCTCTCAGACCACAATTTTGGTCGGACAGTCCGGCGTAGGCAAATCTTCTTTGCTTAACAAATTGAGTAGCGGCAAGCTCGCCGACGTGGCTCCGCTGTCGGAGACTTGGGGTCGGGGTACTCACACCACGACGACCTCTTCCCTGTATCATATGCCCGGATTCGACCTGATAGATTCACCCGGGATTCGAGAGTTCGGTCTCGGGCACATAGATGAGCAGCAAGTATTTGAAGGGTTTATAGAATTTCGCCAGTTTGCCGGCTCCTGCAAATTCAGAGATTGCTCACATCGACATGAACCCGGTTGTGCATTACAGGCTGCCCTCGAGGCTGGACAGATTGGTGTCGAACGAGTGGAGAGCTATTTTCGCATTATCGATTCCTTGAATGAGCTAGGCTAAAAGAATTAGATTGATACTAGATGCAAAAGTCTAACTACACCCTATCCAGCTTGCAGCGTATAAAAATAGTAACGAGAGATAAAAAAGAATGGCTACGCTACCCCTTATAATTTCCCCAGAGGCGTTTAACGAATCGCCGGCTCATGTCGACATTCTGCTAGTCGCTGTCGTGCAGCAGTCCGTGTTTAATACTCATTACATACCCGGTTCGGTTTTAGTTGAACCTGCTGAACTAATGAATGGTGTAAAACCCGCCGTTGGCAAATTACCAACTAAAGATAAGCTGGATACACTCTTTTCGAGGATTGGTATGAGCTCAGACAAGCACGTCGTTGTCTATGACGATGAAGGCGGAGGATGGGCTGGCAGATTAATATGGACACTAGATATTATTGGACACAAAAATTATTCGTATATTGACGGTGGACTTAGTGCCTGGCTAAAGATGGGCTTCCCTCTATCGACTATGACGGCTGACTATTTGATGCCCGAACCTACAAGCTATTCAGCAAATATTCGCGAGGAGCTGCTCGTATCCAAAGATGAGGTGCTAGCTAGCATCGATGATGCTGGGTCGGTCGTTTGGGATGCCAGAGCACCCGAAGAATTCAATGGAGTAAAAGTGACCGCCCTACGAAACGGGCATATTCCGGGTGCCGCCAATCTAAACTGGCTCGACCTTCAAGACAGAGGGAATGACTTACGCCTAAAACCCTTGCCTGAGATAGAGCGGCAACTTAATGAGCAAGGAATAAGCAAAGACAAGAAGGTAATTACTCATTGTCAGACTCACCATCGTTCGGGCTTAACCTATCTTGTCGGTAAAGCGCTAGACTATGACATAAAGGCTTACGATGGCTCATGGTCTGAGTGGGGAAACGATCCAAAAGTACCTATCCAAAAATAGATGGAAGAAGTAACCAACAGCAATATTTTCTAACTGAAGATTTTCTATGTCGCGCCTATTTATATTATTTCAGTATCTCTTACCTCATCATCTGCTCTCAAGAGCGGTGGGAATACTGGCGCAAAACCACCTTTTGCGTAAGCTATTTATTCGCGCCTTTATTAGGCGTTACAAGGTCGACCTGAGTCAGGCAAAAATTCAAGAAGTAGAAAAGTTTGAAAACTTCAACGCGTTCTTTACTCGGGAATTACAAGCTGACGCTAGGCCGCTTTCCACAGCTAAAGGCGCGATAGTGTGCCCCGCCGATGGTGCGGTTAGTCAGCTGGGCGATATAACAGACGGTAAGCTTCTACAGGCAAAGGGAAAGCACTATAGCTGCGCGAGTCTCCTTGCCGATGACACACAGATGGCAGCGCTATTTCAGACAGGTAAGTTCGCCACAATCTACCTCTCGCCCAGGGATTATCATCGCGTGCACATGCCAATGGCTGGCATTTTGAAGAAGACAATCTATGTGCCAGGCAAACTATTCTCAGTCAATCAAACCACAGCCGAGTCCGTCCCGAATTTGTTTGCCAGAAATGAACGACTCGTCTGCCTGTTCGATACTGAGGTCGGTCCGATGGCCGTCATATTAGTTGGCGCGATGATTGTCGCAGGGATAGATACACTCTGGGCCGGAGAAGTTTGTCCAACAGCGGGTAAGCGCGAGATTCAGATAACCGATTACTCGAATCAAGCTCCCGCTGTACAGCTTCCCTTAGGTGGCGAGTTAGGGCGATTCCGTCTTGGTTCCACTGCGATTGTATTGTTCCCACACGGTACAATGACATTTGAATCTTCACTTGAAGCTACTTCCAATGTTGCAATGGGTCAGCTGCTAGGGCAAGTTACTTCCGCACACGTATAAAATGAACGAGGGTTAGCATGACACAAGATGAGCTTAAGCAAGCCGTAGCACGAACCGCCTTTGAATATGTGGAATCCTTGCTGGAGAAGGACACAGTTATCGGCGTAGGCACCGGATCGACTGCGAATCTCTTTATCGCCGAACTCGGCAAAATTCAACACAAGGTATACGCCACTGTTGCGAGCTCTGAAGAATCTGCTAGGCGACTAAAGGAACTCAACATACCTGTATTGGACTTAAACAGTGCTGGAACTTTGCGTGTCTATGTTGATGGTGCCGACGAGACCAATGAACATTTACAGCTTATCAAAGGGGGGGGGGCCGCATTAACCCGTGAGAAAATTATCGCCGCGGCGTCCGAAGAATTTGTGTGCATCGCAGACGAGTCTAAAATGGTACCAGTACTAGGTAAATTTCCCTTACCGGTTGAGGTTATTCCGATGGCACGCAGCTATGTCGCCAGAGAGATCGTAAAACTCGGCGGTGATCCTGTATATAGGGAAGGTTGTGTAACAGACAACGGCAACAATATTCTAGATATCTACAATCTCGAAATTCTCGATCCGAGAAAACTGGAGACTCAGCTCAATCAAATAACGGGCGTAGTATGTAATGGGCTTTTCGCAGAACGAGGGGCTAACCGCTTGTTGTTAGGAACAAGCGCAGGGGTCAAGACATACCTGCCTTGATGATGAAAGAAAGCGCGGCTAATTGCTTTAAAAAAATAGAAAGCGTTTGAAGCATCGATCTCTAGATAGCTAAAGCCTTATTGCGTTATCAAGACAGAAATCTAGAACGAGTGTTCGCTTTCTGTTCTTATCCCAGCAAGAATTGACGGTAAGTCCACTTAGATAAAGTCATTGAAGACCTTACTAAATTGGATTTACGTTCTCTGCCTGAGGGCCTTTCTGGCCTTGGGTTACTTCCATGGTTACTTCTGTCTCTTATACACATCTGACGCTGCCGACGAATAGAGAGGTGTAGA
>CAJXQP010000236.1 GCA_913058275.1 uncultured Gammaproteobacteria bacterium
GAGATCAGCCTCGGTCTCGTGGGCTCGGAGATGTGTATAAGAGACAGGAATTAGAGCGCAGCTATTCTTCTTTCAATGGTGAAGCAGCTGATTTGACTGCCAGTATTTCTTCGACTCAAATGCAAATAGGTGAAACTCGCCTGCAAATACTGCAACAAGATAAAGACTTTTTAAACGAAGTAGTGAACGAACTCGGTGAAGTCCGCACTCGGCTGAAAGACACCGAGGAGAGGGTTGTCGCTCTAAGGGATATCGTTCGGCGTACTTCCATTAATGCACCGGCGGGTGGAATTGTTAACGGCATGCAAATACACACAATTGGCGAAGTGGTGCGGCCCGGTGTCAACATTGCAGAAGTAGTTCCCCAGTCCGACGAGCTAATTATCGAAGCCAACGTTTCTCCAATCGATATTGACCGGGTGACGGTAGGGCAGGAATCGACTATTAGTTTTTCTGCTTTTAGCAGCGGCCTGGTCCCTACCATCTATGGCAAGGTCATTGGAATTTCCGCCGACAGGTTGATCGATCAGGCTACTGGAGCCTCTTACTATCTCGCTAGAGTCGAAGTTACTCCAGAGGGTATGATGGATATGGGTGACCTGGTACTTGTTTCCGGGATGCCCGCCGAAGTATTTATTAACACCGGCACAAGAACCTTCCTGCAATATATATTCAAACCCTTTACCACTGCCCTCAGCCGCAGCTTTATTGAAGACTAATCAGACATGAAAGACTCTATCAGATGGCTTTGTTGCCTTGGCTTCGCTTCGAGTATTTCGATGGCGAGTATTGCTCAAGATTATGACTCTACGGGAATAACAGGGACGACACTCGAGGATTTTTTCAGCGCTGCCATCGAATACAGTCCCCAGCTCAAGATTGCCGAAGAGCGGTTAAACATTGGTTCCGCGCGCACCAGCGCGGCCAAGGGTCAACTGCTTCCGCAACTGAGGGCCAATGCAAGCAGGTCTGATAACCGCCGCAATGCATTAGGTCAAGAACAAACCTTCGATGGAGAACGTTACTCCATCACGTTGACCCAGGTATTATTTAATTGGCAGGCATTTTCTGCGCGCAATGAAGCGTCCCTGCTAGAGGACCAGTTCGAAGCCGAGTATTTCGGAGAGCTGGCATTTCTGTTAACCGATGTTGCCGAGAAGTATTTTGATGTGTTGTTAGCAAGTGATGCCCTGAACTCTATAGCCAGTGAGTTCGACGCGGTAAGCAATCAGCTGGATCAGATTCAGAGTATGTATGACCGTCAACTGGCACAGATTACCGATTTGTATCAAGCCCAGGCGAGCCTCGCGGCAGTTGAGGCACAACAGCTACAGTTGCAAACCGAGCTGGCGATGCGACGCGAAGCCCTGCGTTCAGCCAGCGGTGTAGAAAGCGGGGATTTATACCGATTAAGCGACGAGGCGAATATTCCGCCACTTGAGAACAGCATCAATTATTGGGTGCAACAGGCCGAGGAAAACAATCATCAGATTCGCGCCAGAGAGTACGCTGTGGAAGCCGCCGACAAGCGCATCGATCAGCGCCGCGGTGCTTATATGCCGCAAGTGAACTTCATCGTCCAGCGCCAGGACTCCGATGTGGGTTTCGACAATAGGCCTCAGGACAGAACTGATAATACCTATATTGGGTTGGATGTAACCATTCCCCTGTATGCCGGCGGCAGTAATCGTGCGGGGGTTAGAGAGGCCACCAGCCAGCGCAGGATTGCCGAAAGCGAGCTGCGCCAGGTGCAACTTCAAGCTAATGAGAGAGTCCGCTCTGCCTATTTGCAGGTGCAGTCGGCTGCAACCATGATCGAGGCCGCTCGCAAATTGCTGGAGTCGACAGAACTTACCTCCACTGCCATGCAGCGCGGCTTTGAACTCGGCGCGGTGACGAATGTGGATGTGTTGAATGCACTGCGTGATCAATTTCGAGCGGAGCGAGACCTGCAGAGAACCCGCTATGACCATGTGAAATTTCTGCTTCTTCTAAAAAGAGAAGCCGGGCAGTTAAGCGCGGATGACATGCTTGAAGTTGGCGGATGGCTCGAACCAGCTGGCAACTAGATCTATGCTTGAGCTACATCGTCTCACCACTGAATATATTCAAATCGAAGATCGTTTTCGCCTTACCGGCGAAGATCAGCAAGGCAGGGCTCTGTGTCTTTGGTTGACACAGCGGCTCGCAATCAGAATTGTTGTCCATCTGGTGGATGCAATTGCCACTAGTTCCCCTGAGGCTATCCAGAATCCAAGTCAGGATCAAGATGTTAGCAAACTGCTTCAAGGCTTTGCCCAACAAGCGGCTGCCGCCGATTTATCCCCACAGGTTGCAGTACAAAGCAGTGCTGCTAAGCAGTCCATGCTGATCAATGAGGTGGATGTTACCCGCGGTGAGGGCGGGGTAGTTAGTCTGGTTTTCAGGAATCATGAAGACACAAAAGTCGCTCTCAGTTTTCAACTACAGCAATTGCGGCAATGGTTATCCATTATTCATGCTCAATGGATAAAAGCGGAGTGGCCTAACTCTATTTGGCCTGAATGGATGGGCGAAAAAGCTCAACCGGTGGACTCGACAGGTCCCAGTAATCCACTGCACTAATCTCTGCATTGTCTTGAATTCTTACGCGCCTGGTAAATCACCGACCAGCAGTTTACTAGAAGTACAAATCGATAATATTGTGGGTGACTTGTTGCAGAGATAATTGCAGTTGCTCACGGGAATAGTGATAGAAACCCTCTGCATGACTGACCTGAGAATCTAAGGTAAATGTTCGTCCCTTGTCCAACGAGAGCACAAGTTCTTCGTAGTTGTTCTCTTCATTTTGGCTCCCATAGACTGTCATTGCCTGTTCCTTACGCGGCCTCTGGGCAGTGATGTCGATGAATAGATTGACTGGATTCTGCACGCCGATCTCATAGGAATAGGCATTGGTTCGGGCTGCTGCGTTCCCTAATTTTTGCACTGCCGACCATACTAATAGAGCTGTATTGCGGTGATCTGGATGCAACTCCAGCGGCCCAGGAAAGAAGATACTAGCGACACCAAGCTCACTAATTTTCTGACAAACTCTTTCTACGAGAGCTGCACTTACTGCCAGCCCACGGTCCGGCTGTTGCCAACTATCGACGCTGCTAATCCCTAAAATTTTTGCTGCCTGCAGCACTTCCTTGTTTCTTACATCCACCAAACTTTCAGCGCTTCCGCCCAAGGCACCATCAGTCAATACCACCAGATGCGTCTGAATACCCTCTGCGTGTGCCTTCAGTAGGCTGCCGGCCATACCATAGGTCTCATCGTCGGCATGGGGCGCGAACACGAGCCAAGGGCCTAGGGGTAGCGGCGATGTCTCGAAGGGGATAAGTTTGTGTTCTGGATTCAACATGCAGAGCAGTATAAAGCAGCTTGTTATAATTTGCAGAAGCCGCAATTATAAAGGCTTGCGCTGGTATTTCTTAGTTTTTTAACGCAAATCGTGGTTAAATTCGCAGCCTTCACCGCCAAAAAATACTTAATACTGGATCGGGAATGTTACTAACTCTGTTGCGTGAATGGATGATGACCCCCTTCACCCATTACCGGCTCTTCCATAATTTTGCCAAGCAGGACTTTCTTGCCCAATTCACGGCATCAATTGGCGGGTTCCTGTGGCTGATCATCACGCCGATCATTCACATCATGATCTATGCCTTCGTGTTTGGTGTTCTATTTAATCAACGAGCCGCGGTGGGGTTTGAAGAGAGCACGTTTGTCGTATTCATGATGGTTGGCTACCTGCCTTGGTTTGCCTTTGCCGACTCCATTGGTAAATCCACCGGCCTATTAATCGAGAAGGCTCCGTTGATCACCAAGGTCAAATTCCCAGTACAGATAATCCCCGTTGTGGGGTCGGTAATCCCCTATTTAACACACGCCATTGGCTTCGGCATATTGTTGGCGTACTTGGCGACACAGGGTTACTTGAATTGGATGTGGTTCTATCTGCCTGTCATTTTCTTCTTCCAGTTTTTATTCACGCTAGGCTTGGTGGCTATTCTGTCTGCGTTAAGTGTCTTCCTTCGAGACTTGCAACAGTTGGTTGCCCTGGGTATCACTATCTGGTTTTTCCTAACGCCGATAATTTGGCCAATATCTATTATCGAAGACGAGGCTCAGCGAAATATATTTTTATTAAATCCGATGCATAGCTTCGTTAGCCTGTATCGGGAGGTTGTTCTTCTAGGTCAGATTACATTTATTCATCTAGCAATCATAATCCCCGTCTCAATCATTACTTATTTTTTTGGTGGCTGGCTATTCATGAAGATCAAACAGGCGTTCGGCGATGTCCTCTAGTTACTTATCCATAGCAGGAGCTAACTATGCCTCGCGTATCTGTTGAGAATCTGAATAAAGATTTCAAAATCTATGAGCGACCTCAGGACAGGTTGTACGAGATTATCCTGCGCAAGCAGAGGCACCAGCTTTACCATGTGTTGAGTGATATATCGTTTGCTGTTCCAGACGGCAAGAGCCTAGGAATCATCGGTGACAATGGTGCTGGCAAATCGACTCTACTCAAACTATTAGTTGGGACTCTTCAGCCCACCAGCGGCGAGATCGCAATCGAAGGACAAGTCGCGGCGCTATTGGAACTCGGGGCCGGTTTTCATCCGGAGTTTACTGGTCGCAAGAACATCTATCTTAACGCGGCTCTACTAGGCGTGCCCGATGACAACATCGCCGAGATGGAGAGAGATATTATCGCCTTCTCCGAGCTCGACTATTTTATCGATCGCCCCGTTAAGACCTACTCATCGGGCATGTATGTTCGACTCGCCTTCTCTATCGCGACGATGGTGCGACCAGATATCCTCGTTATCGATGAAGCGCTGTCAGTGGGTGACATGGCGTTTCAGAAGAAGTGTGTGCAGCGCATGAATGAATTTCGAGAGCAGCAGAAGACAATGGTGTTCTGCAGTCATTCCATGTTTCACGTGCAAGAGCTATGCGATATCGC
>CAJXQP010000237.1 GCA_913058275.1 uncultured Gammaproteobacteria bacterium
TCGCTCGTTGTAGAGAACGGAGTTGTTAATGTATCTAACAATTACTGAGCAGCGCATAAGCGCCTGGCATATCGAATCGACCAAAAATGGCATATCGTTCTGCAGAACAAGAATACGCGTTCCGCTGCGCTGGCCCTTTATCCCCCCTTCCCCCTTTCCCTCATCGCCGGAATCGAAGTGCAGGAATTCGATCTTGGGCGACTTAGAATCGCGCTGTTGATAGAAGGCCCAAGCCTGCTTCAGATTGTCATACATCGAATCATTGCCGCGATCACTCAGGTCCGAGCGCGAAGTGCTGGCGAAGTAATGGGTAACAAAAAGATCCAGATCGACGGCATTCGTCTTCGAATAGTCTTTACCCAGCCTCTTGCTGAGTTGCATGAGCTTCTCATGCCCCAATAGGTATTTTGCGCTCATAGCATCACGCCTCGCGTGAAATGCTGTCTATCTCTGCAAGCTCTTCGAATCATCGTAAAAATCTGCTTTTCCATCCCGATCTTCTGCCTCATCATAAATCTAACCTTCCCGCCGCGGCGGTTACTCCAATTGAATTCATGTACATGACCAAGGGGCCGCTACATTCAGCTACAATCTCGACCTAGACATACATATCAAAACGTTTAAAATCCCTGACTTCGCTTTACGCACAGCATACACAGTAGAGAATTATCAATATGAGCCATCACGAAATAATAACAGAACTCAAAAATTGGTTATCGCTTCAAATTATAGGCCAAGAACGCCTAATTGATCGCTTGCTGATTGCATTGCTGGCTGATGGCCACTTACTGGTAGAGGGCGCACCCGGCTTGGCAAAGACCAAAGCGATCAAAGATCTTTCTCGAGCCATAGAAGGCGATTTTCACCGCATTCAATTTACACCCGACTTATTGCCCAGCGATATTACCGGTACTGAGGTATATCGGCCGGAAGACGGTACATTCGTCTTTCAACAGGGCCCCATTTTTCACAATTTGGTCCTAGCAGATGAAATCAACCGCGCACCGGCGAAGGTGCAATCAGCACTTTTAGAGGCGATGGGTGAACATCAGGTCAGTGTTGGCCGTGAATCCTTCCAGTTGCCACCCCTGTTTCTCGTGATGGCTACCCAGAACCCCATTGAGCAGGAAGGCACCTATCCGCTTCCAGAGGCACAGCTCGACCGCTTCCTCATGCACGTTACGATCGGCTATCCGAAGATCGAAGCAGAACGAAAAATCCTGCACCTGGTTCGCAATGAGGCGGCCAATCATGTGGCAGAAACACCTAGAGAGGTGACTCAAGAGTGCTTGTTCGCTGCACGCTTGGAAATTCTGAATATGCATATGGCACCAGAAGTTGAGGAATACATCATTCAACTGATCATGGCGACACGAACACCAGAGAATTACGGTGAGGACCTTGCGTCTTGGCTGGAATACGGCGCCAGTCCTCGCGGCACGATTTCTCTAGATCGCTGCGCACGGGCACACGCCTGGATTCAGGGCAGAGACTTTGTCAGCCCAGACGATGTACAGGAAGTCCTTTTCGATTGCCTACGTCATCGCATACTATTGAGCTTCGAAGCGGAAGCCAGTGGTATCACCCCCGATAAAGTGCTTGAGACTATTCGCGAACGCGTGCCTTCAGCCTAGCAAACGCCAGGGCTAATCATGTCAGCGAAGCTTAACAGCGACCCACATTTTGCCCGCTACCAGAGTACTGGTGCGGTTATCAGCTTGGAAGAGTTGTTGATTCAGCGCCATGCCGCCAAGAATCTCGATTATTTAGCCCATTCTCGTTCCATTGCTGGTATCTCGGGGCTGCATTTATCCAAGATGCGTGGCCGTGGACTGGACTTCGAAGAGTTCAGACCCTACCAGGCAGGCGATGATATACGGCTAATTGATTGGCGTGTCACCGCTCGTACGAACAAACCCTTTACCAAAGTCTTCCGAGAAGAGCGGGAACGACCCGTTATCATCGCGGTCGATCAGACGCATAACATGTTTTTTGGTAGCCAAGTTGCCTTCAAGTCGGTTCTAGCAGCTCAGGCCGCCGCGCTCCTGTGCTGGCTTGCCATCGATAATGGCGATCGAGTCGGCGGACTGGTGTTTTCCGATTGGGGCTCGTCCTTGGTACGGCCCAAGCGCAGTCGTCGATCGGCGCTGCATTTACTGAATCAGGTCTATAAATATAATCAGGACCTGCAGCACGTTAAGGATCCTGAGACCCACCGGGAACCAGAAGAAGGCTTTAAGCCTGGTCTGGCTCACGCTCTCGGTCAGATACGGCGCATCACTAAGCCCGGCAGTACGTTGTATGTAATCTCCGATTTCATGACGCTGGATGCGAAGGCATTGCAGTATCTCAATCAGCTATCCCAGCACAATAACGTGGTCTGCTGCATGGTGTATGACGCCTTAGAAGAATCTTTACCCGTGCCCGGTATCTACAGCATCACCGACGGTTCCAGCAAAGGCGCGCTCAATACCCATAGCAACAAGGCGCGCAATCGCTATAAAGAACAGTTTCAGCAACGTATGCAAGGCATCGAGTCGGAATTAGACAAGCTGCGGATTCAACTCATTAAAATGCGGACCAATCAATTGGTCGTGGAGCAAATACGGCAATGGATAGCGAAGAGCTCTTAGCTCAACTAGCCGACATTCACCTTCCTGAACCGGTAAGCTACTGGCCGCCGGCTATTGGCTGGTGGATTCTCGCGGCTATCGCTCTTGTTCTGTTAGTTATCTTGTTTCGAAAATACGCCAGCAGAGCGCGCCAACAGAAGATCTGCCAATACGCTGTAGCTGAACTGCAGCGCTGCTATGACAGCTACTCCCAAGCAGACCCAGCTAACAGCGATCAAAGTAAGCTCGACTACGTCAATCAATTCAATACCGTGGTTCGCCGCGTAGCGCTAGTGCACTACCCACAGGCCAATGCAGCCAGCCTAGACGGAGCCTCATGGGTTGATTTTATCCGCCAAAAAGGGGAATCTTCCTTGATGACTGATGAAATCGCTACAGCCTTGCAATACGGGCGTTTTCAGACCAAATGCGACGTAGACGTGGACACCATGCAGAGCTTCGGTCGACAGTGGATCGAGAGCCTCTATAAAGGTGACAAGAAGTCTAACGATGACTCCAGTAACGAAACTGCCTCCGCTGCTCAAGGACTAAGCTCAGATGCTTGAATTTACTTGGCCCTATGTGTTCCTGGCCCTCCCATTGCCGCTAATTATTTATACGCTGTTTGCCCGTGCGCCACGTCAGGATGCGGCGCTGTATGTACCTTTCTTCAGCACTCTTAGCCGTTTGCAGTCAGATAACGAGAACATGACCTCAGGCAGATTATTAAACCTAATCTGCTGCACCGCGATTTGGTTACTAGTAGTGATTGCCTCCAGTCGCCCACAGTGGCTAGGCGAACCCGTGCAATTACCGTCCACCGGGCGCGACTTGATGCTATCTGTAGACATCTCCGGCAGCATGGAGGCGCAAGACATGGTGGTGGGCAATCGTCAGGCCTCACGTATCGACGTAGTGAAGGCTGTTGTTGGCGATTTCGTAGAGCGGCGCGAAGGCGACCGCCTCGGTCTAATCCTATTCGCCGCCCATGCCTATATTCAGGCACCCCTCACCTTCGACCGGGAAACCGTCGGCACGCTGTTGGCCGAGGCTGAGATCGGCATCATCGAAGAATCCGCTACAGCAATCGGCGACGCTATCGGGCTAGGTGTCATCCACCTACGCACCAGACCCGAGAACAGCCGCGTACTGGTATTACTGACCGATGGCGTGAACAATGCCGGCGCTGTTTCGCCAGAACAGGCAGGCCAGCTCGCGCAGACAGAGAACATCAAGATCTATACGATCGGCATCGGTGCCGATCAAGTCGTGCAGCGCACATTCTTCGGCGCTAGAGCTATCAACCCGTCGGCAGAACTGGACGAAGCTGTGCTCACACAGATTGCGGAATCCACTGGAGGGCGTTACTTCAGAGCTAGAGACGTGAATGATCTTGTGGATATTTACGAGGAACTAGACCTACTCGAGACCATAGAGCAGGACGAGCAAACTTATAGACCCACTAGAGTTCTATTCTATTGGCCGCTTGGCTCAGCCGTAATAATCAGCTTTCTACTCGCCCTATTTTCTATTCCCTGGATGTCGCTCGCCGGCAAGGCAAGACTAGGCAGTAATGACGATGATGATGAAACTGAAACAGCCAGCGGAAGTAAAGCGTGATGGAGATACTTATACCCGTCAGCTTAATCGATAATTTCCATTTCTTGAGACCAATTTGGCTATTGGCACTGATTCCAGTTCTGCTTTTCTTCGTCGCCATGTGGCGCGTGAATTCAGTCGTAACAGCCTGGGACAAAGCCATTGACAAGAACCTGCTGCCCTATCTTCTAGATCGCAGTAAGAACGCGTCGCAGCGAACACCGCTAATCTTGTTGTTTGCCGCGTGGGCTTTGTCGATTCTCGCGTTGGCCGGACCGGTGTGGGAGCAACTGCCACAGCCGGTGCAGAAAAAAGAAGACGCTCTGGTTATTGTTTTCGATCTTTCGCTGTCCATGTTCGCGCCCGATCATGCGCCGAATAGGCTCGATCTAGCGAAGCGTAAGCTGCGCGACATCCTCGCTCTGCGCGAAGAAGGTCAAACCGCCCTCGTTGTCTATGCTGGGGATGCGCATACGGTGACACCCCTAACCGATGATGTGGTCACAATTGAAGCACTGGTCCCCTCGCTAAGCCCTAATATCATGCCGCTTTTTGGTAGCAAGCCAGTCGAGGCGATCGAACTCGCCATTGGGCTGCTCGACGGAACTGACGCGAACCGTGGCAAGGTCCTGCTAATGACAGACGGCATCAGTGGCTTCGACGAAGAACTACTTATCACAGAACTATTCGCCGAAAACGACTACGAACTCTGTCTCTTATACACATCTCCGAGCCCACGAGACCGAGGCTGATCTCGT
>CAJXQP010000238.1 GCA_913058275.1 uncultured Gammaproteobacteria bacterium
TAATACGCCCATCTTTCTGCAATTCTCGAAGGATTTTTTTATCTATAGAAGACAATGATTTAGCTGCAATCATATTAAATAACCAGTTTTTTAGTTGGTAATAATGGGAATAAATAGATTATTACACTGTTTTTATCAGAATATAAAGAAATTTCTCTTGCTGGAAATCTATATAATCCCGATCAACAGTCAAATGCAGACATTCGGAGAAGCGCTATGATAATTGGGGTCCCTAAAGAGATTAAAAATCATGAGTACCGTGTTGGGCTCACTCCCTCGGTAGTTCGAGAACTTACTCGGAACGGCCACGAAGTTATCGTTGAAACACACAGCGGTAGCGGGATTGGTCTTGAAAATGGCCAGTACGAAGAAGTTGGTGCACGAATAGTGGCAACCGCCAGTGAAGTGTTTGCCCAAGCAGACATGATAGTTAAGGTTAAAGAACCACAACCAGCTGAGTGCAAAATGTTGCGCTCAGGACAATTGCTATTCACCTATCTGCATTTAGCGCCAGACCCAGAACAAACTAAATTGCTGATTAATTCCGGTGCGACCTGTGTGGCCTATGAAACAGTTACAGATGATGCAGGCACGCTACCATTGCTTGCTCCGATGAGCGAAGTGGCTGGCAGAATGTCCATTCAGGAAGCGGCGGTTTGTTTGGAGAAATCAAAGCTAGGCAGCGGTGTATTACTAGGTGGAGTTCCCGGTGTCGAGCCTGCTAATGTTGTCGTAATTGGCGGTGGAGTTGTTGGATTAAATGCGGCTCGCATGGCAATGGGGCTGGGTGCAAACGTTACTATCCTCGACCGATCGATTACCCGGCTCAAGCAAATTGATGAACTTTATGAAGGGCGCATCAAGACACTTTTTTCCACTACAGACACAATTGAAAGCCAGCTAAGAACGGCGGATGCTGTGATCGGCGCGGTACTTGTGCCTGGGGCAGCAGCGCCAAAACTTGTCACGAGGCAGATGCTTTCCTTGATGAAGAAGGGCTCAGTCTTAGTCGATGTTGCCATCGACCAAGGTGGTTGTTTTGAAACCTCTAAAGCAACAACCCATGAAGACCCCACCTACATTGTTGATGGAATCATTCATTACTGTGTGGCTAATATGCCCGGCGGTGTCGCGAGAACATCTACGTTTGCATTAAACAACGCCACCATGCCTTTCGTGCTCGAGTTTGCTAACAAAGGCTATCACAGAGCATTGATGGACAATGCTAATCTGAGAAATGGTTTAAATGTTCACAACGCCATGGTGACCAACGCAGCGGTTGCGCAGGCGCTAGGCTACAACTACGTTGAAGCGGTTACCGCCCTACACAGTACTGAGTTAAAGGCGACAGCTTAAGCCGGTTTATCAGTTAGAAAACTAAGTCCGGCGTCGGACAGGGATGTCTTGCCACATTGCTTATTAGCAGGGATAGCAATATCCATGAGTTTTGGATCCATTAGTTTGAGCTGCTCTAGAAGAGTATCGAGCTCCTGCCAGTTCTTTACTTGTAAGCGGGGATTTGATTGACGCTCCTCCAAGATGGTCGACTGCGTCCAGCCTTTGTAGTCATGTCCTGGAAAGACAGTGGTTTGATCTGGCAGTTTCAATAATTTAGTAAACAGGCTGTCATACAACGCTTCGGAGGATCCATTCTGAAAATCTGTTCGTCCAGTGCCTCTTATTAGAAGCGTATCTCCAGTAAATATCAGGGGTTGTTCACCGTCTAGAAACAGGCAGTAGGAATCATCGGTATGCCCTGGTGTGTAGATTGCACGCAAGGCGATTGATCCTAGTTGCAGAATATCGTCATCTCCAAAAAATCGACTCACACAGGCCATCTCAGAAGGCTCCCCGGCAAGGGTTTCACAGCCCGTTGTATCTCGGAGTTCGCCCAGCGCCGTAATATGATCAGCATGGCAGTGAGTGTCCACGGCATACTTCAATTGAAGCCCGAGGTCGGACAGCAACTGAATGTAGCTGGTTAGTTTCTCACTGACAGGGTCAATAAGTAATGCAGCGGCCGCGTCAGTATCTGCTACCAAGTAAGTGTAGGTAGAAGATTCGCTGTCGAATAATTGCCGAATTAACACTGGGCTGTTTTTCAACTTGCTAAACCTATTTTGCTTTGGGATTCAATTTCTTGTGGCAGCACAAACCAGCGCAATTGGTTGGCTGATTCGGGCAGAGACAAGCTGTAGCGAACTCTACCATCATCAACTTTATTGAGTTCGAACAACGCTTCTTCGAGATATTCTGAGAGGGGTTTCGCGCAGGTCACAGCGGGCTGCCGACCCTCTGCCAAAAGAGAGTCCAAGCAAAGCGACTCCAATTTTATCGATGCGCCCTGATACCGCCAAGTACCTGAGTCAGCATCGAACTGATAAAAAGGCAGCAGCTTCCAGCCAAGCACAGACACGTACTCAATTGCTTTTAGCAAATAATCGAACGTCTCTTCGTTGATAAAATAGTTAAAGTTCAAGCGAACCCAGCCTGGTCGCATCACCATATGACCATTGTTAAGTTCTTTCTCCAGCTTGCGAGAATAATTCAAGTCCATACCGAGCAGTTCATGACCATAAGGCCCAGCACAAGAGCAGCCACCGCGAGCCTGTATGCCAAACAGATCATTCAGCAAAGCCACTACGAATCCATAATGCAGGTCGGTTCCCTCGTGCTTGATTCTAAGAGAAAATATGGAAAGGCCTTCCTGAGATGAATCACCTAAAACTTCTATATTTCTATTAGTCTTCCACTGCCTTAATGCGCGCTGTTTAAAGCTCGCCTCCAATCTTTCAATCAAATCAGTTCCCACAGCCTGCTGTAATTTGAAAACCAACCCAGCCCTAATGGATTCTACTATCGCTGGCGTGCCGCCTTCTTCTCTGCGTTCATGATCGGCAATGAATTGATGATCAACTGGGGTGACATACAGAACTGTGCCTCCACCTGGGGACGCGGGAACTGAGTTTTTAAGCAATTGCTTTTTGACAATCAACACACCAGGTGTGCCGGGACCACCAACAAACTTATGTGGGCTTAGAAAAACAGCATCTTTTGAACAAGCGCTGTTTACAGGGTTCATATCGATAGAGACATAGGGCGCTGCTGCTGCGTAATCCCAAAAAGACAGAGCATCGTATTGATGTAGAAGCGCTGCTACCTCATCGACATCTGTTTTTAGGCCTGTGACATTTGACGCGGCAGAAAAGCTGCCAATCTTGAGCGGTCGATCAGTAAACTCGATGAGCTTTGCTTGTAAAACTTTGGTGTCCAATTGGCCTAATTGAGACAAGGGAATGACCACAACATCGGCTATCGATTCCCGCCAAGGTATTTCGTTGCTGTGATGTTCGTAAGGGCCAATGAAAACGACTGGTCGGGACGCACGGGGAACTAGATCTAGAAACTTATGCCGCTCATTCAAATCCGCCGGAAGCCGCAGATTCATAATATCGATCAATTTGTTGATTGCCGCTGTAGCACCGGAGCCACAGAAAATAAGTTGATCGTCTTCAACAGCATTGACGGCTTGTTTTATGGACTGTCGTGCTTCTTCGCGGAACGCAGTAGATTGCGCACCTGTGAATGAGGATTCGGTATGCGTGTTTGCATAATAGGGGAGCACTCTATCGGTAATAAACTCTTCGATGAAATCCAGAGAACGACCAGAAGCGGTGTAGTCCGCGTAAACCAGCGGTTTCTGTCCGAAGCTTGTTTCGATTAACTGACCATCACCTATAACCGAGTCTCGAATCTTGGCGACTAGCTGTGTACTCATTGCGTTGCTCTCCAAAGTTGCAAGCAATGGTATCGCGCTATAAGGGAGACATTGTCTCTAATTGCACTGCTTTCTTGTTTAATATGATCTGAATGTTTCTTATTTTTCATTATATAGGCACAATGTGCCAAATAACCAATAATTAGTGAATCAAAAGTGGACAAACAAGACCTATTACTGCTTCGATCAATTCAGCAAGACTCATCTCTTTCTACTGGAGAGTTGGCCGAGCAAGTGGGCATGTCTAAATCTGCGTGCTGGAGACGATTGCAAAAGCTGACAGCTGATGGCGTGATTAAAAAACAAGTCGCGATTTTAGATGAGCAGAAGCTCAACCTGCCGCTGACCGTTTACATTTCTATTCGCACGAACGAGCACAATGACAATTGGGCCTCTCAATTTCAAAAGGTAACTAAGAATATCTCTGGCATTCTTGAAGTCTATCGAATGAGCGGAGACTTAGATTATCTATTAAAAGCTGTAGTGGAAGACATGCAGGGCTATGACAAATTGTACAAGCAGCTCATAAAAGCAGAGCTATTTGATGTCAGCTCCAGCTTTGTGATGGAGACGATGAAGCAGACCACTGAATTGCCCCTGCACAGTAATATCAATTGATTGAATATGCACTGAGGTAGTATCAAATCTACCTCAATTGTCTTGTTACAATTCAGATTCGCACAATGCCGACAATTATTGTATTTTTGGCGCTGGGTTTCCCTCCAAGTGAGCAGGCAGTGCAGGGCGTGCGCTTCTTACAGGAATGGAACTAACAATTTACATCCACCAAACGGGCATTACTTATGTTTTTTTACCCTCGTCTTCAAACAAGTTTTAGCTCGTATTCCACCTTGGTCGCGCTACTAAGCGCAGGCCTTATGGCGGCTCAGCCTGGCTTAGCTCAGGAGCAGGCCTTAGAAGTAGGGATCGAGGACTGGGTCGCTGCAACTATGTGTGCAGCGGATAACCGCGCTGTAGACCTAAGGCAGGGGCCGTCCTTTACCTTGACTGGTGCTGATGGCAACAACCCGCGCCACCTTGATGCCGAGCAGGCGGGCCTCACCACGGGCGATATGCCAAATTTGGAGCTGGCCTGGGCAGTCGCCTTTCTGTCTCTTATACACATCTCCGAGCCCACGAGACCGAGGC
>CAJXQP010000239.1 GCA_913058275.1 uncultured Gammaproteobacteria bacterium
GCACGAACATTTGGAGCGCCGCACACAACTTGGAACGACTCTTCTCCATCAGAGACAGTACACAGATTCAGCTTGTCAGCATCGGGATGGGGCTCAATCGATTCAACTAGACCTACGACAATGCCACTGCATTGACGCGCAACCGGCATCGATCCATCGACCTCGAGGCCGGCCATGGTTAGCTCGTCGATTAGTTGCTGCGTTTCAAGTTCTGGGCTTACCCATTCTCGAAGCCATTGTTCGCTGAATATCATTGCTTAAGCCGACACGTTGAAATCACTTGTTAATTGAACTGTTGTAAAAATCTAAGATCGTTCTCGAAGTAGGTTCGAAGATCCCCTACGCCGTAGCGCAGCATCGCCAATCGTTCGACACCCATGCCGAACGCGAAGCCGTTATATTTTGTAGTGTCGATGTTCGACATCTCAAGTACTCGTGGGTGCACCATTCCACAACCCATTACTTCTAACCAACCGGTATTACCACAGATTCTGCAGCCCTTTCCCGCGCAACTAACACAGCCCATATCTACCTCGGCAGAGGGTTCAGTGAACGGAAAATAGGAAGGACGGAAACGAACTGGCATATCTTCTTCGAAATAGGCATGCAGGAAATCGATCACTGTGCCCTTCAAATCGGCGAAGCTCACATTTTCATCGATGAGTAAACCTTCGACCTGATGAAACATCGGTGTGTGTGTTAGGTCTGAATCGCAGCGATAGACACGCCCTGGGCAGATCATTCTGAATGGTGGTTTGCCACCTTCCATGACTCTGACCTGCACTGGCGATGTATGCGTTCTAAGCACCGTGCCAGGACTAACATAAAACGTATCGTGCATTGCTCGCGCAGGGTGATGGCTTGGAATATTTAATGCTTCGAAGTTGTGATAGTCATCCTCAATCTCCGGGCCTTCAGCGACATCATATCCGCTGGTTTCGAAGATGGAGGTGATGCGGTCTATCGTAATCGTGATCGGGTGTAATCCGCCCTGACTCTGACGTCTGCCAGGAAGAGTTACATCGATAGTCTCACTACTCAGTTGCGCATTAAGGCTTTCTTCTACCAGAGAGTTTTTGCGCGCCTCTATCGCTTTCTGGACTTCCTGCTTCGCGATATTAATACGCTCGCCAGCAGCCGGACGCTCATCCGCAGGTAATTGACCGAGCGACTTCAATAGCGCAGTCAGTGTCCCTTTCTTTCCTAAATAGTGAACACGCAAAGACTCCAGTGATTTTTCATCACTAGAGTCTTTGATGGCTTGCAGGGCTTCTGCAAGTAGGGAGTTAGGATCTGCCATTAGCTACTTACCCAAGAAGGATTAAGCTGCGAGGCTAGCTTTCGCCTGATCGACAACTGCATTAAATGCTGGCTTGTCGTGTACTGCTAGGTCTGCCAACACACGGCGATCAACTTCGATTTCCGCTTTCTTTAATCCAGCGATAAGCTGGCTGTAGCTCATACCATTCTCGCGAGCCTGCGCATTGATGCGCGTGATCCATAACGCTCTGAAGACACGCTTCTTGACGCGTCTGTCACGGTAGGCATACTGCCCTGCTTTGGTAACTGCTTGGGTAGCAACACGATAGATACGGCTTCGCGCGCCGTAGTAACCTTTTGCCTTCTTTAATACTTTCTTGTGACGTCGGTTTGCTGTGACGCCGCGTTTTACTCGAGCCATGTTAATTTCTCCTGATTAATTTTGTGATTAGACTTTGCGCAACATACGTTTAATTGCCGGCATATTGTCAGCATGCACAGGAGTAGTCCCGCGCAACTGTCGCTTTCGCTTCGTCGTCATCTTAGTCAGGATATGACTCTTGTAGGCGCTCTTGCGCTTATAACCGGAGGCAGTTTTCTTAAACCGCTTCGCAGCACCACTATGGGTTTTTAGTTTTCCAGCCATTACATATAACTCCGCATTTGCTCCAATGTTTCAGTAACTATTGGATGCTTTTAATGAATACCTAACAATCAAAAGGCCAGCCTCCAATGAACCACTCGGATCCAAAATAGATAATTGGAGGCTGACCCTAAATCTCGCTAGCGCTTTTTGACCGGTGCTAAAACCATAATGATTTGCCGGCCTTCCATCTTGGGCTCCTGCTCTACGGTGCCGTATTCAACGAGATCCACTCGGATCCTATTGACTAGCTCCATACCAAGATGTTGATGGGCCATTTCCCGGCCGCGGAATCTAAGCGATACCTTGGCCTTGTCCCCATCTTCTAGGAAACGTATCAGGTTGCGTAGTTTTACCTGATAATCCCCTATTTCCGTCCCTGGTCGAAATTTTATCTCTTTAACTTGCGTACGACGCTGCTTCTTCTTGTTAGCAGCCTTTTCCTTCTTAAGATCGAATACGTGTTTGCCATAGTCCATGATCTTGCAGACTTGTGGGTCCGCGTCAGGTGCTATAAGCACTAGATCAAGCTTGGCTTCGGCCGCAGCCGCTCGCGCGTCCTCTAATGACTTAATACCGAGTTGCTCTCCTTCCTCACCAACTAGGCGAACTTGGTCAGCTTCGATATGCTCATTAATGATTGGCTTCTTAGAACTGCTCCTCATGATATGCGCGAACGCTTATTCCTCGTATTCGATGTTATTAAGATTTTGTGTGGTCTTGCTGCGCACTACGGCCAAAGTTAGCGACATCCTGGTCTAAGAGCGTACAAAACTCATCGAATGTCATCGCTCCAAGATCCTCACCACCGCGCTTGCGCACTGCCACAGTACCGTTTTCTACTTCTTTATCTCCAACTACTAGGAGATAAGGAATCTTCTGTAAAGTGTGCTCGCGGATTTTAAAGCCGATCTTCTCATTTCTCAAGTCCGAAGACGCTCTAAACCCTTTATTTTTCAAGGATTCTTCGAAATTTCGGCAATAACCGCTCTGTTTGTCCGTTATATTCAAAATCATGGCCTGTTCTGGCGCCAACCAAGCAGGCATATCGCCCGCGTAGTGCTCGATCAGAATGCCAATAAAGCGCTCGAAAGAACCCAAAACTGCTCTATGCAACATGACCGGTTCCTGCTTGCTGCTATCCTCTGCCACATACTGTGCTCCAAGGCGGCCGGGAGTACTGAAATCTACCTGAATAGTTCCGCACTGCTGCACCCTGCCCATACAATCCTTCAGCGAGCATTCGATCTTAGGACCATAGAACGCCCCCTCACCCGGCACTAATTCCCAGGGCAAGCCCGTAGCATTTAGCGCATCTTTAAGCGACTGCTCTGACTTGTCCCAAACTTCATCGGAGCCAACACGCTTTTCAGGGCGAGTTGAGAGCCGCAGAATTACCTCATCAAATCCGAAGTCTTTGTAGACAGCGAATAACAAAGTCATGAAATCTGCCACTTCCGCCTGAATTTGCTCCTCAGTACAGAAGATATGCCCGTCGTCCTGAACGAAACTACGCACACGCATAAGCCCGTGCATGCTGCCCGACGGCTCATAACGATGACATGATCCAAACTCCGCGAGACGCAGCGGCAGATCACGATAGCTCTTCAAGCCCTGATTAAAGACCTGAATATGACAGGGGCAGTTCATCGGCTTAATCGCATACATGCGATTCTCGGATTCGACGCTAAACATTTCATCAGCGAATTTCGAGGCGTGCCCGGACTTTTCCCAGAGGGAATAGTCTACTAACTGCGGTGTATTGATTTCCTTGTAGTCGTTTTTATCCTGCACTTCTCGCATATAGCGCTGAACGCTCTGATAGATCGACCATCCCTTAGGATGCCAGAACGCCATGCCAGGCGCTTCTTCTTGAAAGTGAAAGAGGTCTAGATATTTGCCCAATTTACGATGATCGCGTTTCTCAGCTTCTTCTAGACGCTGCAAAAAGAGCTTCAAGTCCTTCTTCGAACCCCAGGCAGTACCATGGATTCTCTGTAACATTTCGTTGCTGGCATCTCCGCGCCAGTATGCTCCGGCAACCGAGGTGAGCTTGAATGCTTTAAAAGAAGAGGTAGCTGGTACGTGAGGACCGCGGCAGAGGTCGATAAACTCTCCCTGCCTATAGAACGACAGATCCTCATCGCCCGGAATAGATTCAATAATCTGGACTTTGTAGTCCTCTCCCTTCTCCTTAAACATTGCAACCGCTTCATCGCGACTCATGATGGAGCGCTCCACTGGGAGATTTTCTTTAACGATCTCTCCCATGACTTTCTCGATCGCCTGCAAATCTTCTGGAGTGAACGCACGCGAGAAGGCAAAGTCGTAGAAAAAGCCATCTTCAACTACTGGCCCGATGGTAACTTGAGCTTTTGGAAAGAGACGCTGCACGGCCTGAGCCATTAGATGCGCGCAGGAGTGGCGAATGACTTCTAGGCCATCGCTGTCCCGCTCAGTGATGATAGCGAGGTCAGCATCGGTAGATATAAGAGTAGAGGAATCGACTAGTTCTCCGTCTACACGACCCGCTAAGGCCGCCTTTGCCAGTCCGGGGCCAATCGATTCGGCAACTTCCATGACTGTAACTGGGTTTTCGTATTCCCGTGTACTGCCATCTGGTAGAGTGATATTCGGCATTTTACTTCCACAAAGCAGAGGAGAGGAGACCTCCCACGTCAACATAACTATTGGTTAGATAAAAGGATTCTTCAAAATCCCCGCTATCATTGGTTAGATTAAAGGATTCATCAAAACCCCATAACCACTAGCTAGATCAGAGGAGATCTTCCGCGTCACCGTGACCAACGGTTAGATGAAAGCATATCGTCCAATCTACTAAAATATTGCGTTCGATTATTTGCACTAACTAACTTCTAACGAATGGTAGGCACGGACGGATTCGAACCGTCGACATCTGCCATGTCATGACAGCGCTCTAACCAGCTGAGCTACGCGCCTATTTCACTCGATAGAAAGGCTGTCTCTTATACACATCTCCGAGCCCACGAGACCGAGGCTGA
>CAJXQP010000240.1 GCA_913058275.1 uncultured Gammaproteobacteria bacterium
GTGCTTCATTCGCGCTCGAGCCGTAAAAGACCACTCCTATCGCCTTGGTCAGCGTGAAAACAACTTCACTAAGATTGGAGTAGGAGGCGATCACAAAATCCATCTGTGCCGCATTAAAGTTGGCGCGTTCAGAAATATCACTACCAAAAAAGTGAGCGCCTCTCAGGTCGGCGCGCTCGTCCTTATGTTTATTGATCTCGCGGTCTTTGTCTTTTGCCGTTCTCCTATCGTCGCCAGAATGTAAATCCAAGCCCCGAATGTCTAGACGAGATAGGTTAAGAGAATCGTAGATTCCGAACTTATCCATATAGGAAGAGTGCCGATTGAGGTCATTATTCTCGAGCGCATCCTTCAGTTGAGAAGGTATATTCAAGACTTCATTCAAACTCAATTGGTTTTTAATAGTGTCCAATTGGCTAATCCCGCTAATGTTAGATATTTCATAGCATCTACTCTAACTCAACCACCACTAGAATCAGAGGATTCAAGGTGCTATTGCCCCGACAAGCGAAAATGCCATTACCAATCCCCATACCAGTCATAAACGCCATAAACACCACTGCCGCACTCCAGCGGCCCTGCCCTGCCTCTTCTTACAATTAACCTTCGGCATAGTGAAACTGGGAAAGCTCTCGACACGAATCAACACGAATACATTTTCAGGCTTTAACTCTCGTTTTTTGAATTTCCCATGGTAAGCTAATGCAGGTAGTGGTTTGTCTTCGATTTCCCCACTACCGCTCACTCAACTACTTAACTATTTACCTATGTCTGTCTCCCTACAAGATCAACTCAAAAAATCCGGCTTGATTGACGACAAGAAAGCCAAGCAACTCAAGCGCGCCAAAAACAAACAGGAAAAACTCGCTCGCAAGACCAAGAACCCTGCCGTGGATGAGCATAAGTCAGAGCTTGATCGGGCAAAGTCGGAGCAGATGGCCAAAGATAGACAGCTGAATCTGGAGAAAAATAGGCAAGCCGAGAAGCATGCGTTGGCGGCGCAGATAAAACAACTTATTGAGATGAACATTGTCGCCAAAGACGGAGATCAGAAATTCAGTTTTACCGATACTAATGTAATTAAGCATATTTATGTTAGTCAAACTCAGATTGACCAACTCAGTCGCGGCACACTTGCAATAGTTACTCAAAAGCAGGGGCAGAAACATAATCACGTAGTAGTCCCCATGGGTGTAGCAAAGAAGATTGAACAGCGTGACGCTAAGCTCGTAGTATTTAAGGCACAACAAAGCACTATTCGCGAAGAAGATGATCCCTATGCGGATTATCAAATTCCGGATGATTTGACTTGGTAAGCGCTGAGCGTTCTAGGTACCGACAAATCACTCTCAACCCATCGTGACCAAACCCTCAGCCAGAAGAAAGATATTTTCCGTCGAAGTAAACCCAGAAAAGCTATAGGCGTAAAGGATCGCAGATGAAAAGATTGTGGGCCAACAAAATGATCGCCATCACGGCTCTCATGACAGTCATACTTGTACCTATTCTAATACTTCTTTGGTGGTATATGTCTACGCTTTAGGATGTGAGCGACACCTATCAATTTCAAGATGGTAGAGCTAAATCAAGATCGTGCTCTGAGTCTCGATAATCTAGATAAAGAAATGTCGTCATAATAATTGTCGCCAGCATAGAGGTGACAATAAGTATGAGAATGAAATCCTCCCAGCCACCTTCTTTATTAGCTACGGCGCCACCAATGAAATCGAACATCATTGCTCCAAAGTAGGCAAATGCATCGATTAAACCAACAAGTAAGCCGCAGTGCTTGCCGCCAAAGCCTATCGAAAAGACACTCATTGGAATGTAATACGCGGGGGAGATCGCGAAGCCAAAAACAAATACCAAAACCACGGTAAGAGCCAATTCTAATCCGGAACCAAAATCGTAGACGCCAAGAAGCCGCAAGCTCAGAAGGCATAAAACAGCGACAATCAAATTGGCGCCCATCGTATAAACAATATTCTTTTTGGAAAGTTTATCGTAAATAAAGCCGCCACTGAAAACCGCAACGAGACATCCCAGCGGAAACGCTGAAGACGCTATACCAGCTTGAGCAGGCGGCAAGGAGAATGTCTCACTAAGATAAATAGGTAGAAAGACTTGAAACTCGAAAAGAACTGCCAGTGAAGAAACACCGAGACTGATTAGCCAGAATCTAGGATTGCTGATAAAAACCCGGATAGCGGCGCGCGTTTCGATTTTACTGAGCGGGTGATCTTTTGACCAAGCAGAAATAGTCTCGGCTGGGTCTTCCACATCTGCGGACAACTTCTCTGGGCCCGGCATTGAGCTCTTCAAGAATCTGGGCAGAATAATAGCACTTACAAGCGCAAGCGCCCCCGCCATATAGAACAAACCTCGCCAGGTCATTATGAGGAGTAGGCTGCTGACCAGCAGAGTGGTAACAACGGAGCTTATTCGCGAACTAGTTGCGATAAAGCCCCATACGCGGCCATGCTTAGCCTGAACAAAACCAACACGAATTATGTTCGCCATCGATGGCCAGCCGGCAGACTTGGCTAATACCGTTAGAAAATACAGCGCAAAGAAAGCAAAGTTGCTCGATAGGCTGCCAAAAATGAATGTAGCGATGGCCGCGAGCCCAACAGCCCAGATAAACACCTTACTCCCGCCTAGCTTGTCAGCGAGAACACCTGTGGTGAGTTTCCCGGTCAAATTACCAGCAGTACCCCAGCCCAAAATAGCTCCGAAAGTTGCGGTATCAAGAGTGAGCATAGGGTCCGCCAGCATTGCAGGCCCGGCGACACCAACAACTGTTCGGCAAAGCATTAGCATGCCGTAGCCTAAGCACATACTGATGACGATTCGCATTTCCCAACGGATATTAGCTGTGCTTAGGGTATTCATTTTATTTGCTCTAGGTAGGGCTAATCAATTCTTCCTCAAATTTCAGGCTTTCACCTTCAACAATGACTCTTACCACATGAATTACCATCTCTTGAGAACCAAAGTTTTCGAAGTACAAAAACATATTGGTGTCGTCGGGCGTATTAACACTTGATAGCGACCCATTCTTATATTGAGTGAAAGAGTGTTTGCGATACAGGTCAGTTGCACTCATCACTGACAGTTGATGGGTATGGCCACAGAAGACGTGCTCAATATTATTTTCTATTACAAACTCTATAACAATTCTCGAATTAAAAAGAGGGTCTGAATCGGTATCGAGAATAGAGTGGTGGTTCAGAAGAATTACCCGATCATAGCTTGCTTTACCAATTGCATGAGAAACTGCTCTTAGCATTTCCCTGTCTGCAAGACCGTTGTCCTCATAGAGTTCGCAGGAGTCGAGGCAAACCACCAGCAGAGATACACCATCAATGATGATGCTCTTAAGGAAGTTGATGTCAGTAAAATGCTCCTTCAATCCGTTAGCATTCGCATCAAGAAAAATATTTTTCTTAGCGCATTTTTCACGATCTAGCGGACGAATTACTTCTATATCATCGATATACTGACGGAAATATTCGGCACTTCGCATATTTCTCTTGTCATGATTTCCAGCAATGGAAACGATGTGATCACAATCAATCGACTTAAGAAACTTGCCTGCAGCTTCAAATTCACTTTCGAGAGCATCAGTCGTATTGTCTCCCGTGTTGACTACAATGTCAGGCGCGTAGCTGTTCAGTTTCTCCAGTAGTAGTTTACTACTTCCATGCCAGTGACGAGGACCAAAATGCATATCTGAAATGTGCAGTAAATTCATTTCTTTTTCGAGCCTGTCCCTATTCCTTAGTAGATCGATTGTGCCCGATAAGCAGCACATAGGCTAGGCCCAAAATCAGCAGAAACCCCCTCTAGATTGTTACTTATAATCTACCATCCCCGACCGGCCTGAGAGCTTGAAGCAAGCTGCTCTGGGCTGGATTACTTATGATTCAGTTGTCCGAAATTGGATACTTACCCGCGCCATATTTTGATCCTATCTAACTCAATCACGAGCGGGCCCATTCTGGATCGAATTGGGCAGGCTGTAATTGGGCCGCGAATTCAATACATCTACCGTCATTGCCGCCCTCTCGTTATGTTCTAGCCAACCCTCATAGCTCTGGCAAACTAGCTTGCGAATATAGGTAGAAGAATCAGCTTCGCGCACGCAAAAGACTTGCTCTTCTGCTGGCAGGCCACGATTGTGAGCGGCTAGCTCAATCGCGCTCATATTAACGAAAGAAGGGCTATTGTTACTGCAGGCAGTAACAATGATCGCGGCGCTAACTAGCAATAAAGATTTCATGGCATAGCTCCTAACTCAACAATCAAAAGATAAAGAAGATCTAAGCTTTAGCTTTTTTAGCTACCTCTTGTTGTCAGAATTTCCTGAACCAACACGTAAACCCTTCCGACGGACCCAATCACTAAATTACTGCTTATATCTCCGGCCAAGGAAATAAATCAACCGGTGGCACGTCGAGATTTACTTGATTGCCGCGCGCCATAACAAAGGTCGGCCTCATCAACGCCGAGATGTTTTCAAGAGGATTGCCAGCCGTAGCAACAATATCCGCATCTTTTCCTGCCTCGATAGTTCCAGTGATATCGGTAAGGCTCATAAGATCCGCGGCATTAATAGTTGCGGAAATCAGAATATCCCTCTCAGGCATACCTGCCTCGTTCATCAATACCATCTCGTAAGCATTAGTGCCGTGGTCATTCACACCGGCGTCTGTACCGAAAGCAATCTTCACACCCCGCTCATGGGCGAGGCGCAGTGCGTTCTTCATGACCGGACCTACTTCAAGGGCCTTCTGTCGAACCGCAGGAACAAAGAAGTCAGGCCGCTCAGTAGCGATTCTGTCTCTTATACACATCTCCGAGCCCACGAGACCGAGGC
>CAJXQP010000241.1 GCA_913058275.1 uncultured Gammaproteobacteria bacterium
GCAGTTCACCGCGTCCTAGATCGATGGATTGTGCGCCCACACTTGCTGAAAATAAAACAAGGACAGTGGCCGCTAGGAGAGTTCGGAATTTTTGCATTGTGGTTACCTTTTTTTTTGAATCTAGTTTTGAAAATTTAAGTCTGAATCTATTGCGAGGCTTAGGGTGTAAGAATTATCTTGCCGGTAGTCTTTCGACCTTCCAAGGCTTGATGAGCTTCTTGAGCATCAGCTAACGAGAAGAAGTGTTTGAGTCGCAAGCTCAGTTTTCCTTCGTCAATCCATTTAAAGACATCGCCACTGCGCGATTCAAGACTCTCTCGGTCGGCTGTGTAGTCGAATAAAGTCGGCCGGGTTAGAAACAGCGAACCCTTCGGGCCCAGAGTTGCTGGATTGAATTGTGTTACCGGTCCGCTCGCGTTGCCGTAAAGTACCATGTAGCCAAAGCGCTGCAAACACTCGATACTCTTATCGAACGTAGTCTTGCCTACAGAATCATAGACTACATTGACTCCGGCACCATCGGTAATGCGCTTCACTTCTGTCTCAAAATTCTTCTCACAGTAGAGAATAACCTCATCTGCACCTGCAGCGCGAGCAAGCTCCGCCTTTTCCTGAGTAGATACCGTGCCTATGACAGTGGCGCCGGCGTTTTTCGCCATCTAGGTCAGAATCAGGCCCACACCACCTGCTGCGGCATGAATCAGGCAGCTATCGCCCTTCTTGATAGGGTAGGTGGATTGTGACAGGTAATGCGCAGTACACCCCTGCAGCATAGCCGCCGCGCCTTCATTGAACGAAACACCGTCCGGCAAAGCCACCACTTTATCCTGATCGACCACTGAGTATTCTGCATAGGCACCAAGTACGTTTGTGTAGGCGACTCGGTCTCCTGCCTTGAAGCGGCTAACGTCGCTGCCAATTGCTTCTACAGTACCGCTGGCTTCGAGCCCAAGTGTCGTCGGTAGTGGTATCTGGTACAGACCAGAGCGCTGATAGGTATCTATATAGTTAATGCCAGCCGCTTCTACCTTGATCAACACTTCGGTAGCAGCTGGTTGTGGCTGGTCTATGTCATCAAAGCTCATGACTTCTGGGCCACCCTGATCCTTAATTCTTACCGCTTTCATGGGTCGACTCTTGTGACAAAAAGAAGTATTTATCGCAGATATTGCGCAAGCTGACAATTGCTGATTCGACGCTACTGTAACTAGCGACTGGACGGGTGTTGGCTGCCGGTCTATTCTGTAGATCAGAAAGTAATAGCTGTTACAAACAAACCAAGAACTTAAAATACAAGAACAATAGGATTGGCTATGAATAGAAGGATGAAATTTTCGATAGCAACACTCGCGATATCTCTGAGCTTTAGCGTATCAATGTTTGCGCAGGATGCATTCGTTGCGCCACCTTCTATTACCGAACCTATTCTGCTGCCAAGCTTTGAGGTAGGACAGATTAAGGTTGTGCCTATTGCCACTGGTCTCGCGAATCCCTGGGGCATGGCGTTTCGCGATAACGGCGACATTCTAATCACGGAGCGCTACACCGGTAAGCTTCGTGTAATTCGTGATGGACAACTACTTCAGCGAGATATCTCTGGCGTGCCTGAAGTCTATTCTGCGGTGTTTCGTGCGGGGCTGATGGCAGTTGCTGTGCATCCTGATGACGATCAGATCGTCTATATGACACATACCAAAGCCATCATGCACGAAGGTGAGCCTAATCAAGCGGTGAGCTTGGTGCGTGGAAGATTGGTTGAAGGCAATCTGGAAAACGTGGAAGAAATTTTTGTCGCTAAGGGAGTCGATAGTGGTATCGCTGCCTCTGCTCTAATATTTGCACCGGACGGCAAGTTGATGATGACACTCGGGGGCTCTTACGTGTTTCTAGGCACCGGCGAATATGCGCAAGATCCTGAGGTGCACTACGGGAAAGTGCTGCGCCTTAATGCTGATGGAACGGCGCCAGATGACAATCCATTCGTTGAATCAGGGGAGTATCTTCCTGAGGTTTATTCTGTAGGCCATCGTAATCAGTTAGGTATGGCTCTGCATCCTGAGACAGGCGAGCTCTGGGCGAGTGAGAATGGTCCTCAAGGCGGCGACGAGGCGAATATCATACTGCCAGGCAAGAATTACGGCTGGCCACTAGCTTCCTATAGCCGAAATTATCGCGGCGATTGGGTTTCGCAGACACCCTGGCGTGAAGAGTTCGAGAGTCCAACAGTAGTGTGGTGGCCTTCAATAGCACCCTCTGCTCTGACTTTTTACACTGGGGAACATTTTCCGAAATGGCAGGGAAACTTATTTGTTGGTGCCATGATGGAGGGGCGTATTCCCGGAACGGGGCATCTACAGCGAATTGTCTTCAATAGCAGGGGGCAAGAGATCCGTCGCGAGAGCATGCTAACGGAACTTAAGCACCGTGTAAGAGATGTTATGCAAGGGCCAGATGGCTACCTGTACGTACTCACCGATGAGGAAGACGGCGCCTTGCTAAGGATAGAACCTGTCGACTAGAAGTGGATGGAGTATCAAGTTTACGGGCGCGGTGTGCGTGCCTTTGGCCCGAGTTGGCTAGGCAATAATTCGTAGGCTAGCTCTGCCCAGTCGCAGAGCAACTCTCGGGTATCTCTTGGATCTATAATTTCTTCTATACCGAATGCCTCTGCCGTCCGAAATGGCGAGCGATACTTCTCTAACATCCCCTCAAGTTCGCGCCGCCGTGCGTCAGGGTCATCTGCAGCCTCGATGTCTCGCCGGTAGGCGGCCTGAACACCACCCTCTATAGGTAATGAACCCCAGTCAGCGGATGGCCATGCATAGCGCAGGTTAAGTCGATCGGCATTGCCATGGCCGGCTCCGGCGACCCCATAGCAGCGCCGGGTAATGACTGATACCCAGGGAACGGAAGCTTGATAACAGGCCATCAGGGCACGACTGCCGATTCGCACCGTGCCTTCTTCTTCGGCGGCCCGGCCAATCAAGAATCCAGGATTGTCGACTACGTTGAGGATGGGAATGTGAAAGGTATCGCAAAGATCCACGAACCTCATCATCTTCTCTGACGCCGTAGCATTGACCGCGCCGCCATGGTGGTGCGTGTCATTTGCCATGACGCCGACCGAATAGCCGTTTAGGCGCGCGAGTCCAACCACCAGTGATTCGCCATAGTTGGGGTTTATCTCGAAAAACGATTCCATGTCGACCACGGAGTTAATGATCTCCCTTACTTGGTACATCTGGCGCCTATCTCTGGGGATGACAGACAGCAAGGACTCGTCTCTGCGCTCGACTGGATCTGTATTCTCTATTCTTGGTGGAGCCTGCCAGACGTTCTGTGGCAGGTAGGAAAGAAAACGAGAAATAGTCTCAAAAGCCTCAGTCTCCGAAGCAACTTCGTTGTCTACGGCACCGCTGCCGTTTGCATGGATATCTGAACCACCCAGCTCATTCTTCTCTATGGGTTTTCCAAAACCTCGCTCAACAACCGGCGGGCCGGCGACAAATAGCTGGCTAGTGTCTTTAATCATTAGGGAGAAGTGAGAAATGGTGGTGCGTACTGCGCCTAGCCCGGCCACCGAGCCCATGCAGGCGCAGACAACAGGCACGTGACCCATTAGCTGCATAGTAGTCTCGAATCCATGCAGGGCAGGGACGTAGGAATGGCCGACCATCTCTAGAGTCTTCACCGAGCCACCGCCGCCGCTGCCGTCTATGAGTCTTACCAAGGGCAGGCGCATCTCGAGTGCATAGCGCTCGCCGTAGCCTGATTTGTCGCCAATCTTCGCATCGGCCGCGCCGCCGCGCACGGTGAAGTCATCTCCACCTATGACGACGCGTCTGTTGTTTATCTTTGCTGTACCAAGAACGAAATTTGAAGGAGTGAAATCTTCCAGTTGACCGTCATCGCTGTAAGTTGCTTTTCCCGCTAGGGCTCCGATTTCATGAAAGGAATTTGTGTCGGCGAGTGCTGCTATACGTTCTCTTACGGTGAGTCGCCCATTGTCGTGTTGGCGCTGAATGCGTTCTTCTCCGCCCATGGCAGCCGCCAACTTTTCACGGCGTCTTAATTCATCTACCTCATCTTGCCAGCTCATCTTCTCTCCTTGTCGCTGCGCTAAGTTAGTGTAATCGGGCATCGCGTGCAAGCCGTGATCTCAGGAATGATGTAAAAATTATTAGACACGAGATCATGTCCGTCTAGAACGCTCGCGTGTCTAATATAGTAGACACGGGTTTAGAAATTTTGATTACCATGCATCCTTTATTTCCTAGGAACGAGGGCTCTACACTATGAAAATCATCTTGCTAGGTTTATTTGCGGTACTTCTTTCATTCGTGGGTTTTCATTTGGGAGCTAATTCGCACGGTGGGACCCAGTTTCGACAGATGCACAGCGCCTCTGAGGCCCCTGCTACTGTAAGTATGCGTCAAAACGATTTTGCATTGTGTGGACAGCCTTTCTATGATGATGTTTATGCGCTAGTGCGATTTTCAGAAGAATACGGGAGCGATGCGGAAGCATTCGTTGAGCACATAAAAGATATTCCGGGACAATTGATTGAGATTATCCTTGAAGATCCTCAGGTGTTGGCGAGTTGCGTTAATTTTAGCGTGGGACTCGTAGGCCCCCCATAGAAATCAAAAAATAATTCTTCGCATATTCATTCGGAATCAGAGGTGTCAGCATGTCTTTTCGTGAAAAGAGAGCTTGGGTCACAATATTTGCGCTGCTTGTCGTGTTTCTTCCCTATTACATTTTTATGGTTAACGTCTACCATCAGCCCAACCCGAATATTGGCTATCTGATGACTCTTGTAGCGACCGCTATAGCTGTATTTATTGCGCTGGAGTGTGTGCCGCTAGTAGC
>CAJXQP010000242.1 GCA_913058275.1 uncultured Gammaproteobacteria bacterium
GAGATCAGCCTCGGTCTCGTGGGCTCGGAGATGTGTATAAGAGACAGGTCGAAGATAGCGCACGCGTGCTTGCCGGTATGGTGGATTGCGTTGCTATACGTACATTTGAGCATGAGAAGCTGGTGCTCTTTGCCGAGTATTCCTCCGTGCCCGTTATCAATGCGCTTACCGATGACTTTCACCCCTGTCAGTTGCTCGCCGACGTGCAAACCTTTACTGAACACCGCGGGAGCATAGCCGGCAAGACAGTCGCGTGGATAGGCGATGGTAATAATATGTGTCACTCCTACATCAACGCAGCCGACAAGTTCGATTTTCAACTTAACATCGCCAGCCCTGAGGGCTTCGAGCCAAACGGTGAATTGGTTAAAACCCACAAGAATCGTATCCAGCTTAGTCTAGATCCCAAGACAGCAGTGCTTGGCGCCGATTTAGTAGTCACCGATGTATGGGCATCAATGGGACAAGAAGAGGAACAGAATCAGCGTCTTACGAGTTTCGCAGGGTTTCAGGTAGATGAGCAGCTGATGGCTCTCGCGAATTCCGACGCCCTATTCATGCACTGCCTTCCAGCACATAGAGACGAGGAAGTGAGCGCCTCAATTCTCGATGCGAAAGACAGCGTAGTGTGGGATGAGGCAGAAAACCGTATGCATTCGCAGAAAGCGCTTATCGAGTTTCTTCTTTCCCAGTAATATGGCGGATTTTCGTCGAATTGTGCACCACTACATGTAGTGGTGCACAATATCGAGACAATCGCCTGATTTAGCACGAGTTTTGATCTATCTTGTGCACTTTTTTGAGTCGCTTGCCCAGCCTGCAATTGCTTTCGAGCTCATCCCTGTTTTTTCCAATAACAACAACAGCCTACTCACAATTTACCCACATATTACTCACAGAGAAAATACTTGCATTAACATGCCAAGCGCATTATCTTGTGTCTTCGATTTGTAGCTTGTCTATATATTGTATTAGTTGAGCGAAAATCAAGAGCTTGCATCTCTTAGAGATGCTAATAAAAATTATTGCAATGCTGGGCGGTTAGTTATGTTTTACCTCCTAATAATAATAGAAGCACTTGATCATAAAGGACTTTTTAGTCCTATTTTCGGACTTATATTTTGAGTTCCCAAAAAAACTAAAAATATAGCTAAAGTCCTGCCGCAAAAACACAATATATAGTGTATGGCTTACCGATTTTCGGCCACGAGATCTGTTTGTACCGATTTCGCTGCCAAATCTGGCCAGACGGGTTCTATTTCGCCGCAATACTTGAGGTGGTGAGATCCGAGTCAGTAGTTTTTGATCCCTACTAGGTTTAATCCCTATTAGGTTTGACCCAAAGCGCTTAGCTAGTTTGAGCTAATAAAAATAATACAGTTACCTAAGAATACTTAGCAGTAGACACCAAATTCGGAGCCCATAATGCAGACAGATGTACAGACAGCAGTTGATCCTGCCTCCCCCGCCACCTCAGCAAACAACGAACCAGCAACTCTTTCAGCGACAGCCCCCGGACAGTTACGTGTTATTAAACGTAATGGCTCCGTGGTTAGCTACTCTGAATCGAAAATCTCCGTAGCGATTACGAAGGCCTATTTGGCCGTTGAGGGTGGGAATGCTGCAGCCTCGTCGCGCATCCATGAATCGGTCAAGCAGTTAGGCCAGCAGATTACGGAAATATTTCGTCGTCGCATGCCTTCTGGCGGCACGATCCATATTGAAGACATTCAGGATCAAGTTGAACTCGCCCTAATGCGCACTGGTGAGCACAAGATCGCAAGAAGCTATGTTATTTATCGCGCCGATCATGCGCGCATTCGCGAACAGAAGACTGAAGAAGCAAAGCCTAGTCAGGCCGCCATAATCATCACTCTAGACAATGGCGAGAAAGGCCCACTAGATACACAGCGCCTGCAGACCGTCATCAACGAAGCCTGCGAAGGATTAGAAGATGTCTCTGCCGAGGACATCTACCAAGAAACACTTAAGAATCTGTATCCAGGCGTGAAAATGGAAGACGTTCGCACCTCACTGGTGATGACCGCTCGCACCATGGTAGAAAAAGACCCGAACTACTCTTTCGTAACCGCTAGGCTGCTGATGGACACTATCCGTGCCGAAGCACTTGGTTTCCTTGGAATCGCAGAATCGGCCACTCAGTCAGAGATGCACTATCGCTACGCTGCAACATTGAAGCCATATATAGAGAAAGGCGTAGAGCTCGGTCTAATCTCACCTCATCTATTAGAGTATGACCTAGGCATCCTTGGTGAGGCTCTACAAGCAGATCGAGATATGCAGTTTACCTACCTCGGCCTACAGACACTTTATGACCGCTACTTCATTCACAGCAATGACACGCGCTTCGAACTACCGCAGGTATTCTATATGCGTGTCGCGATGGGCTTAGCAAGCAATGAAGAGAACCGAGAAGAGCGTGCGATCGAATTTTACAATTTGCTCTCTAGCTTTGATTATATGGTATCGACTCCACAACTATTTAATTCCGGCACGCTGCGCCCGCAACTCTCTTCTTGTTTCCTAACTACTGTGCCAGATGATCTGCACGGTATTTATTCAGCGATCAGAGACAATGCCATGCTTTCCAAATGGGCTGGCGGACTTGGCAATGATTGGACTCCGGTACGTGCACTAGGCGCCCACATCAAGGGAACCAACGGCAGGTCACAGGGCATCGTTCCTTTTCTAAAGGTCGTTAACGACACAGCGGTAGCGGTAAATCAGGGCGGCAAGCGTAAGGGTGCCGTATGTGCCTACCTAGAGACTTGGCACCTGGATATCGAAGAATTTCTCGAGCTACGCAAGAACACAGGTGATGAGAGACGTCGAGCTCATGACATGAACACAGCAAACTGGATACCTGATTTATTCATGAAGCGGGTGTTCAGCGATCAGGATTGGACACTCTTCTCACCGAATAATGTTCCCGAATTGCACGATCTTCACGGCCGGGAATTTGAAGAGGCCTACGTTGAATATGAGCGCAAGGCGGCGGCTGGCGAGATTGAAGTCTACAAGACTCTTAAGGCTAGCGACTTATGGCGCAAAATGATTTCGATGTTGTTCGAGACTGGACACCCTTGGATCACCTTTAAAGATACTTGTAACGTGCGTTCTCCACAGCAGCATATCGGTGCAATTCATTCCTCGAACCTTTGCACAGAAATAACTCTGAATACCAACAAGGATGAGATAGCCGTCTGTAATCTTGGGTCCGTGAACTTAATGAATCACGTCTCCGAAACTGGTTTGGATCAGGAAAAATTGAAGTCAACGATTAAGACAGCGGTACGCATGCTGGATAACGTCATCGATATCAATTATTACTCCGTGCCTCAGGCGAAGAATTCGAACCTTAAGCACAGACCAATCGGCATGGGCATTATGGGTTTTCAGGATGCCTTATATACGCAGCGTATTCCCTACTCCTCCGATCAGGCTGTAGAATTTGCAGATGTATCGATGGAGGTAATTAGTTATCACGCGATTCAAGCCTCTAGCGATCTCGCGGAAGAACGCGGCCGCTATGAAACTTATGATGGTTCGCTTTGGGATCAAGGCATACTTCCGATCGATTCTCTCAAGCTTCTTCAGGAAGAGCGCGGCGAAGACTATCTAGACGTCAACATGGAGCAACGCCTCGATTGGGATGGCCTGCGGGCACGCATAAAACAAACAGGCATGCGTAATTCGAATGTGCTGGCTATCGCGCCGACTGCCACGATCGCAAACATCATTGGCGTCTCGCAATCCATCGAACCCACATATCAAAACTTATATGTGAAATCGAACCTGTCCGGTGAATTTACTGTAGTAAACCCATTTCTCGTTCGCGACCTGAAGGAAGCAAATCTTTGGGACAGCGTGATGGTAAACGACCTAAAATACTATGAAGGCAGCGTACAGAAGATCGACAGAGTTCCTGATGACATCAAGCACATCTATGCTACGGCGTTCGAGGTAGAACCTCGCTGGCTTGTCGATGCTGCAAGTCGTCGTCAGAAGTGGATCGATCAGGCGCAGTCACTCAACCTCTACGTAGCTGGCGCAAGCGGAAAGAAACTTGATATCACTTACCGTATGGCCTGGTTGAGAGGATTAAAGACTACTTATTATTTGCGCGCACTTGCGGCGACAACGACTGAGAAGTCTACGGTGTCTGATAACAGTCTTAATAAGGTATCTAGCGGCGCAGCCGCGGCGGTGCCCTTAGCATGTTCGCTGGATGATCCAGAATGCGAAGCGTGTCAGTAACAGTATTAACAACAGCGAACGCAGGCATAGCCTGTGCTCGCATTTTGCTAGTGATTTTTCTAGCATAAATTAATAAAAGTCAGAAAAGAGATTGAGGAAAACTATGCTGTCATGGGATGAATTCGAGCAGGAGGACGGGGCCGCACCACTAGTTAAAGCCGCCCCACTAGAGCCTGCAAAAACTGAAACCGTTAGCCAGGAGCTAATCGCTCCCGTTAACCCAAGAGAACAAGTCGCAAATTTCCAAACGTGTCTTGATGCTTCTGAAGAAAAGAAAAATGCCGATGCCTTGCAGAAGGCTATCGACGATTTAGAAGCACTCAATGTCGAAGTTGGTCTGGAAGAGCTTGAAGGCTCTGCCAATCGAGTCGCGGTTGACGACAAGCGCATGATTAATTGTCGCGCCGATTTAAATCAGCTTGTTCCTTTCAAATATGACTGGGCGTGGCAGAAATACCTAGACGGTTGTGCAAACCACTGGATGCCTCAGGAAGTTAATATGACGGCGGACATTGGACTGTGGAAAACACCGAATGGGCTAACCGATGACGAACGCCTGATAGTTAAGCGCAACCTAGGCTTTTTCTCTACAG
>CAJXQP010000243.1 GCA_913058275.1 uncultured Gammaproteobacteria bacterium
AACTATTCACTGAGGCCTATCGAGATGTCCCTATGCCCCTCGGGTTCCGGGTTGAGGCAACGCCGGAGGGACCGGTCTTTGCAGATGCTAACGGAAAGACTGTATACAGCTGGCCACAGCATAAGCTACGCAATGGCTACAGCGGAGAAGCCAAAGGATCACCGGCTTGTTACGACGAAGTTCTTACGGTGACCGCAGGCCTGATGAGTCCTTATCCGGCGGGGATCAAGCTTCCGGAGTTTGATTCCCGGGTTAGCTGCACACAGCTGTGGCCACCAGTACTGGCCGAAGAAGACGCTGAAGAAGTTGGTAAATGGACTGTCATCGAGCGTCTGGATGCCACCCTGCAGTGGGCCTTTGACGAACAGCCCCTATACCTCTCAATTCGTGATCAACAACCTGGCGATGTTTTCGGAGGAAGCCGACGCCGGTATGGCGGGGACTCCCCTGCCATGCGAGTTCCTGTCGGGCCTCCATCGTTGCTTCCTCCAAGTTTTGCAATCAAGCCCACATCGATTGGCAGAATGCTGACCAGTGACAAAAATGAATCGGTGTACAGTTTTGAGGGCGACACTGCCATCTCCACTGCCTGCGACGTGGAGTGTCTGACGAACTGGCGCCCTGTCGTCGCACCGGCATTGGCAAGAGAGCAGGGTGAGTGGAGTTTATTTGAGCGTTCGCCGGGTGTGATTCAATGGGCATTTCGTGGAAAGCTGCTCTACACAAATTTACGAGATCAATCTTCTTGGTCGCTAGAAGGTAGCGATAATCCAGGCTGGCACAATGTATTCACTCAAGATGCGCCATCTTATCCAGAAAGCTTTACCCAGCAGCCCAGCTTAGCGGGTAATGTGTTGGCTGATTCCAGCGGCAAAACAATCTACCGTTACAACTGCGGAGAGGATAGTGCCGACCAGCTTGCTTGTGATCATCCCGACGATACTCAGGTATATCGACTAGCAATGTGCGGAGCAGGTGATGCACAAAAGTGCCTACAACACTGGCCTTACATAATCGCCAAAGATGACGAAATAAGTTCGAACCGCACGTGGCGCATTGTGTTGATCGATCCTCTAACTGGACGCTTTGCTGCGCCGGATCAAGAGGGAGCGCTCCGAGTCTGGTCTTATCGCGATCGACCTGTGTATACATTTGGAGGTGACAGGCAACCGGGTGATGTTAATGGTGGTGGTACAGGCGAATGGCGGGGCCAGCGCAATGGCTTGAAGGCCTTCTGGCTAAGAGACGACTACATGAACGGGATACTGTGATGAACAAGCTTCAGCGACTGACCGGTAACTTGTTCATAGCATCTGCAATGATCAGTGGCGGCGCATATGCGGACCAAAGCGCGTTAAAAAATCGCGCTATTGGTTATGTGATGACCGATTTGTTTTGGTCTGTTTACCAAACCCCCGGAGCAATTCAGGAATGTCCTCAAGGATTCAATGAGGGCCCTCGTGAACAGTTCGAACAACTTTTTCCTTATCACCAGGCCCTAACTGTTGAAGAAACGCAGTTGCGACAGGAGATAGAAACCTGGCACCCAACCACCGAATCTGATGGATTTGAGTTTTTCCAAGTAGAAGGAGGAATTTCCTGGGGCGTGAACCTGGACGGTGAAGTTGGGCTGAACGACTTTGCCCACCCGGACGGAACATCTGGCATCGATAATGAACTGTATCGTGCAGTGGGCTGTATTATCGGATTCAGGGGACCTAATGGCGTGGAATATATATTCCAAAATAAAGCCATTGCCGATGAACGATACAACCGTATGATGATCGAGCTCACCGAAGTGGATGACCTTGAGAACGACGATAGCGTCACTGTCTCGGTTTATCGCGGTTTGGATCGTCTGCTGACAGATGCAACTGGCTCAAAGATAGTACCAGGAGGCACACAACGGGTAGATACCCGCTGGGGGCAGAAGCTGATTCGACAGATTGATGCGAAAATTGTCGATTCAAAGCTGATTACCGAGTCCATCCCTGATCTCATCATTCCATGGCAGAATTTGAACGTGCCCTCACTACAACTCATTCGCGATGCGCGCTTCGTACTCGATCTTACGGCACAAGGTGCAACCGGTTTACTTGCGGGATATGCAGATGTAGATACCTGGTACTATCAACTCATTCGCAATGACTCGACTCATCATCTGAGTAATGGCCAAATATCCGGCATCTCTCTTTATAAGGCGCTTCGCCGATTGGCCGACGCACACCCCAGCTCGGAAACTGGCGAGAACACTGCCATTTCCACAGCCCTGGATATAAAGATGACACAAGTATTCATTAGCCACCCGCCTTCACAGAACGCCGAATAATCAGCAACTTCATTCTGCTTTCTATCCGCAGCGTTTTAAGACAATCGATTGAGTACCTGAATCACTATAGCCATTTCTTCGGTCGTTCCGATTGTGAATCGGATAGCTTCTGCTAATCGGAGATGAGGAATTCGGCGGGCAACCACGCCGGCTTCGATGAGCGCCTGCCAGGCCATTTCGTTATTCGAAAAAAACACCAACACAAAATTAGTTTCGCTGGGAACTACGTTGGTGACGTCTGGAATATCAGCCAGTGCTGCGCAGAAGGAATCTCTAATCTGGCTAATCTGATTCACTTGCTTATTCATCAACTGTATAGCATTTTCATTTAAGGATTGCAGTGTAATTTGTGCGCAGGGATCGGCCAGAGGGTATGGTGCTGACACTTTTCGCATTATTGTCATCACAGCCTCGCTGGCCAGCAAGTAACCGACATGAACTCCAGCCAGACCGAATGCCTTTGACATTGTGCGTACAACGACAAGGTTCTCGAAATTTTTCATTTCGGACACCAGACTCTCTTCGGGACAAAATTCGATATAGGCCTCGTCGATTACTACTAGTGCCTTCCCCTCAAAAAAACGCAAAATAGTAAGAATGTCTTCGCGATTAAAACTGTTTCCCGTGGGGTTGTTAGGATTGCAGATGAATACCAACTTCACGCCTTCCTGGGCGAGGATACCGGGCACATCGAGTTGATAATCCTCCTGCAGCGGCACATCAATCACATCGGCGTTTTGGATATCAGCACATACCTGATACATGCCATAGGTTGGGCTGCTGATGACTATGCTGTCCTTTCCCGACTCGCAGTAGGCACGTAACAGAAGGTCTATGGCCTCATCCGCACCCCGCAGCGCTAGCACCTGATCAGGCTGCAAGCCGGCATACACAGCGTAAGCTACCTGCACCAAATCCGGCCCCTCATCGGGGTAACGATGAAAATCGGATGCATCTAACGACATGGGCTGGCGGGGAAAGGGCAGCTCATTTGCGTTCAGCCAGACCTCACCCTTGCCACCAATGCGGCGTGCCGACATATAAGGTTCTAATGCTTCTATGTGAGGGTTCGAAAGATTGATCTTCTTCATGCTTCAATCCAGTAAAAGATGCCCCAATAGGACAAATAAGGGAATGGCAATGACAGTGCGCACCAGAAATATGCCAGCGAGATGCCAGATGGTCGTGTTAATTTTAGATCTCAGAATGAGCGTGCCAATCTCTGACATGTAAATGACTTGCGTGACCGATATGCCAGCAATAATAAAGCGCGTAAATTCAGAATCAATATCACTGCCTAGTACTGCAGGAAGAATCATGTCAGCGAATCCCACTACCATGGACGGCGCGGCAGCGAAGGCTTCCGGTACGCGAAGCAGCTCAAGATAAAGGCTGAAGGGATAAGCTATCCAGTTAAACAGAGGGGTATATTCCGCCACTATTAGAGAGACAGTGCCAATGGCGATTACTGTTGGAATAAGGCCAAACCATAGATCTAGCAACTTTATCCCACTGCGACGTATTTGAGTCGGCCACGGATCAGCCTCTATTGCCTTGCGCACCGCCTGCTGCAAAGCCCAATTCCATATCGAGTGACCCGCCGGCACAAGCTCGCTAGTTTGCGCATCACCATTGTAGGTGGCAGGCATCCTACTTAGAGGTGGGATTCTGCAGACTATAATGGCGAGAATGATGGAGACAACGACTACCGATCCATAGAACTGCAGGAAAATATTAGTTATGTCGAGAATGCTGGCGATTAGCAGGCAAAAGGCAACGGAGGCCAGCGAGAAGCACGAGATGATACTCAGCGCCTCGCGTCGATTATAGTGACCACGTTCATACTGCTGTGTAGTGACCAGCGCACCCAATGGCGCTGCCCCAAGCCATGAAGCCATGGCATCAATGGCACCCCGCCCCGGCAGACGGAACAGGAACCGAAAGAAGCGCGACAACAGTACGCCAGCAAATTCCATAATGCCGTACTCCGTCATTAGAGGCAGAAGGAAAATCACCGCTAGAAACAGAGTCATCACAGTTGGCACCAATTGCCCAACCATAGTCTGGCCTGTGCTGGCGCCCCAGACTGCTTCCGGACCGGCTTCAAAGAATACCAGCATGGCAATTAGAGCCCCGACAATGCGCAAACATAACCACGGCCAGCTGACTCCAAATAGCTCGCCTAGAAGGCCTGTAGTGGTGCGCCGCAAAGTGCAAATAATTGCGAGCGTTGCCGAACTGGTAGCAATCAGTAATATCAACACAGGAAGGAGCGGAGATAGCTGCTCATTGAGAAATTGCGCCAGCACTGCAACCAGTATCGTGTTGCTCCCATCAATAGAAAAAGGAACGAGAAACAGAATCAAGCTGAGTATTGAGGGGAGAACAAACCTGAGAATCGCGGTTGGCGTCAGAACTGTCTTGTTATTGGATTGTTGGATATCCATAAGTTTCAGTCAGGCTAGTTTGGAGATTGGAGTAGGTTCAAGTTATTCTGACCTTATACCTGTCTCTTATACACATCTGACGCTGCCGACGAAT
>CAJXQP010000244.1 GCA_913058275.1 uncultured Gammaproteobacteria bacterium
TCGGTCTCGTGGGCTCGGAGATGTGTATAAGAGACAGATATTGATGTTGGCACTGGAGGCGTCAGTTGCGACCTCGGTCATCAAAGCCTGGCCCCAGTATACGGCGAGTGTGGTGGCGGTAGAATCGAGGGAAAATTTGTAATCCCAGTTCCGAAGCAGGTCGATATACTCAAGGGTGCCGGATTGAATAGAAGCCTGCAACTCCCCTTGATTGTCTACTGCCGTTGTAAGTAGAAGGCTAGGAATCAGCTCTTCGAAGGCGGTTAGTGTGGGGTCGTAAGCTGCCTCGATAAGTTTGTCTATCGTGAAGTCGTTTCGATCTTCCAAGACACGAACTGCATGTATTCCACGCGGATTCTCCGAATTGTTTGCCATATAAGGGGGGTAGTCCTCAGCTCGAGGGCTATATTGCGCTGCGGCTGTGAACGGCCAGTTATTAGTGTTCTGAATCCATCCATTGGGCGGGTTCAGTAGATGAATTATCTCGTCGACTGTATGCAGCCCCTGCCACTGTGTAGCTGGATTGCTGCCATCAAGCGGGCTGTTCCAATCGAATGCCGTGTCACGAACTGGAACGAAGTTGCCGTGGTAGTAAGCGATGTTGCCATCGGAGTCCGCGTACACTGTATTATTCGAAGAGTTAGTTTGCAGCTCCATGCTTGCGTAAAACTCTTCATGGTTCTGTGCTTTGGTGCGAGTGAAGGATTGTGTGAGCGCCTTAATGGGCTCCTGCATGAGTTTAATGCTTACCCATTCGCCATCCTGCTCGCGAATAATTGGGCCGTTATGGCTGTGATAGACAGTGAAGTTTTTCATCGTCATATCATCACCATTCTTATATGAAAGACTGATTACTGTCTCCTCTAGTTTTAGCTCCTCATCACCAAATAGGTAATAGTAGCCGTCATCTTTTTGCACGATGGTTTCTAAGTATTCATCGATCGCGTCGGCACGGCTAGAGGTATGCATCCAGCCTGCGTTCTCATTGAATCCTTGATAGATGAAAAATTGTCCCCAGGTTACTGCGCCGTAGGCATTCAAACCTTCCTCGCTGACCATATGTAGCTCGGAACGGAAGAAAAAGGAAGTATGCGGGTTGATCCACAGCAGCGCGTCGCCATTTTCTGTATTGGAGGGGGCAATCGCAAAGCCATTTGACCCTCGCGGCTCACCGTCAGATTGTGCCTCGGTCTGAGCGACAAGCGAACCATCACCATAGAAGCGTTGTAGTTGTTGAAGATTCACGCGTTCTATGTCGCCACCAATGCTGCCTTCAGAAAACGTCAGCGCCATCCACGGTTCGAAGCGGGCGATTACCTTCGGCGTCACTTCAGGGTGCGTATAGAGATAATAGTTAAGACCATCTGCGAAGGCGTGCATTAATGTCTTCAGCCATTCAGGGCTCGCGTCGAACTGTGCCTGCATGTCAGTAGGATCAATGAACAGCTTCATGCGTAGGTCGCGAAACAGTTCGGCTTCTCCTTCGGCCTCAGATAAGCGGCCCATGGCATTGATGTAGTTGGTTTCGACTCTATTAAAATCGTCTTCGGCCTGTGCGTACAGTGTGCCGAAGACGGTATCGGCATCAGTTTTTCCGTATATGTGGGCGATACCCCACTTGTCTCTGCTGATGGTTACGTCGCTTGCTTGCTGTTCCCAACGGGCTAACTCTGCGGGGTCGCGTTGCGCTGCGGCTTCGCGTGTCTGGCTTGTAGGTTCAGCAACCTGTGAAGACGGCGAACAGGAATTAAGAACTGCGGTTAGTAATAATAGAGCTAGGGGATAATTGTTCATGGTTGTTCACTCGTGCCGTGAGGCATCAGTAATGGCATTTACTTAAGTTGGGGCGACGAACTAGTCTGTAACGCGCTGCCCATTAACCCATGTTTCTTCGACTTCGATCTTCCAGATTTCGGTCTCATCGATCGCGAACACATCTCTATCAAGAATTATGAAGTCAGCCTTCTTGCCCGGCTCTAGTGTGCCGAGTAAATTTTCTTGATGACCGGAGTAGGCAGCGTCGATAGTGAAGCTGGCGAATGCTTCTATTGTGGTCATCTTCTCTTCAGGGAACCAACCACCGGGGGGTTGGTTGTTTTTATCCTGACGAGTGATAGATGCGTGCAGCCCGAAGAAGGGGTTCGGTGACTCCACAGGGAAGTCGGAGCCGTTAGCTATTAGCGCGCCAGCGTCGATAAGCTTGCGCCAGGCATACGCGCCCTGAATACGGACTTCGCCGATTCTGTCTACTGCCATGTTCTTGTCGCTGGTGGCGTGCGTTGCTTGCATCGAAGGAATAACACCCAGCTCTGCGAAGCGTAGTATGTCTTCATAACGCAAAATTTGTGCGTGTTCTACGCGGTGTCTCAAACCTCTAGAGCTTGTCTCCGTGATGAGTTGTTCATAGTTATCCAACACGGCCTTATTCGCACTGTCGCCGATCGCATGAGTATTGACCTGAAAGCCAGCGTTCATGGCCGCACGCATAAAATACTCAAGACGTTCCGGATTGTGTAACAACAGACCCGTGTGTCCGGAAAGATCAGAATAGTCGTCTATCATCGCCGCACCGCGGCTGCCCAATGCTCCGTCGGCAGCAATTTTTACGCTGTTCATGGTGAGCGTGTCATCTGCGCTGCGGTAGTGTCCTTCATTGAGGCGTTGCTCAAAGAAGCTGTCTGAGGCAGATAACATCACGTTGACGCGTATCGGCAGAGGGCCATCATCTAGCAGCAGCTTATAGGCTTCTATAGTTCCGCTTCCTGCACCCGCATCGTGAACGCTGGTTAAGCCTAGTTTTGCCAATTTGAGCATCGCTGTGCGCAGAGCGAATTTTTGTTCTTCCATGCTGATTGCTGGAATCTGTGATCGAATCATAGCCATAGCATTGTCGATGAATACGCCGGTAGGGTTTCCGTCCTCGTCACGAATAATTTGACCGCCGTCTGGATCTTCGGACCGGCGGTCGACTCCGGCTAGTTCCATAGCCGCGCTGTTTGCCCATCCCGCGTGGCCGTCGACACGGCTGAGCCAGACAGGTTTGTCTAATAGGGCCGCGTCTAGGGTCGCTGCCGATGGGAATTCGTTGCTCTCCCACAATACCTGATTCCAGCCGCGGCCCTGAATCCATTCGAGCTGTTCGCTATTCTGAGCGAAGTCTACGACACGCAGCACTGCCTCTTGCTCTGTCTGCGTGCCTACCAAATCGACCCGCAGCAGACTTAGGCCGTAACTCAGAACATGCCCATGGGCATCGATAAGCCCGGGAATTAGAGTTTGACCATCGCCGTCGATAAGTAGATCTGCCTGTTCTGGTAATTCCTCGCCTTGAGCGAAAATGCGATCCACTTTGTCATCGGTAAATTGTATGGCGCTAAACTGCTGTAGCTCGCGATTTGCGTTGAGTGTGTAGCCATTGACGTTCATATAAACGGTGGTATCAGCGAAAAGGAAGGCACTATTGGTGACTCCAAGTGATAAGGCTAATGCACAAAGGAATAGCTTCTTCATTGTTTTCGGTTTCTTATCTAGTAGATGGAAGAGTCTCGATACTAGCAATTTCCTACTAGGCTGTCATAACGCTCTGAAATAATAATCACTAGAAATAGTGCGGTTCAGGGCAGTGTGAGGTCTCAATGGATTTGCTTCAAGAGTTTTAGACGAAAAAAAACCCGGTGACTTTACAGTGACCGGGTTTTTACAAACAGCTAGCTAAGACTATTCACCTTCGCTTGATTCCGCATCAACATAGCGGAAGAAGCCGAAGAACATCTCTTGCCAGGTTTGTTCCCCCCACGAGATCGTTGACGATGGGTCAGGGTTGAATGGGTTATTCGCCGAGTTGTCGAATGTGGCCCTGAACACCATCTCAGTGCCGGCAGGTAGGAACTTAGGCTCTTTAAAGTCATAAGTCTTCTGCCAGTTAAACTGATAATTAGGTACGTTAAGAATTTCCTCTACCTTGCCATCAGGGTAGACGAGTTTGAAGTTCGCATCGGAACCGCGGTAGTGCATGTGCGGTCCTACCATTGTTAGGAGGGCATCTTTACGGAATGTCTTAGTTGCGACCATCTCGTGATCAGCTTCGAATGGCTCGATGCTGATCTCTAAGTCTGCAGCTGAGCCGCCACGAATAGAGCGATCAGGTTCTTCGTCCCAAAGGTAGATTCCGATTTCTGATGCATCTACTGCTTCTTTACCAGAAGTGGTGTAGTGCATTTGTAGCATCAAGCCACCACCAGCTTCTAGCGGATAGCCAGCACCATCTGGGTAGGTATTAAGAGAATTGCCCGGAGCGTATGCGCCAAGACCGATGCCCTGATTCAGTATTTCAAATTGATTCATTCCCTCTGCGCCATAAGAGAAGGCGATGATGTGGTGAAGTACAGTAGTGTCACCTGGTGCAAACGCAACTGCTTTTACCCAGAGGTCATCATCGAGATCAAGAGGAAGCATTAAGTTGCGATAGTCTTGAACGCCAGTCGCTGGGATGCGTTGTTCAGGAATTGGGATGATCATGTCCGGTGTGCCATTAGGCCACTTAACAACTTTCGGACGATATTCCGCAAGAGGATCTGAGTCGTCATTGTTCGGGGAGCCTGCATTGATCCAGCTAACCAGCTTCTGAGTCTCTTCGATGGTGATGTGATTTACACCGTGGAAGTTTTCGACGAATTCATTGCCGATCTGACCCGGCGGCATGCGCTTAGTGTAAAGCGTCTCACGAATCATTGGCGACCAGCCCTGAACCATCTGGTGGCTGCTCATTGCGAAAGGGGCTATGCCGCCTTCCATATGGCATGAAACACAACGTTCCTTAAGAATAGGTGCAACGTCGTTGGCATAGGAAACTGAAGCGACAACAGC